>CACXEV010000045.1 GCA_902766755.1 Oscillospiraceae bacterium
GTAAGCAGCAGCTTTAATGTAAACATAACCGAAAACCCGGTAGAACGAATAGAAGTTGAAGATGTTTCTGTTATGGAGGGTACTTCAGGGTATTATAGCAGTGGCTGGAACGGTAGCGAGGTTGTCGAATATTGGCGCTATTATTTTCCTATTCCCGCCTTTACGATTTATTTTAAAAACAAAACCAGTAAGACGGTAGAAAGAGGCAATAGCGGAACCGAAATAGACGGTACCTGGTACTATCTTAGTACAACAGACAATCAAAGTTATGACAACCAGTGGACTGTAGGCAACAGTTATACGGTTGACTGTACCTTTATGGGTGTAAGCAGCAGCTTTAATGTAACAGTGATTGAGCGTCCTGATTTTGATTATTTTGAGCAGGACGGCGGAGTTATTATAACAAATTATAACAAGCAAGATGAAAATATAGAAATACCCGCCGAAATATCAGGCAAGCCGGTTATCGGTGTTAACTATTTAGGATACTGTAATTTCAAAAGTGTAACCATACCGGCAAGCGTTAAATTCTTGTCTGACGGTGCTTTTTATAAGGATAGCCTTGAAAATATATTCGTTTCTCCGGATAATGAATATTATTCTGATGTTGATGGTGTTCTTACGAATAAGTCAAAAACAAAAATAATCGTTTATCCTTTAGGCAGGGGTAATACTTATACCGTACCGGCAGGAATTTTGGATGTAAGTGTATTTGATGATTGGCATTATGAGAATGTATCGATAATATTTGATGAAAGCCAGTTTACAAACATAGGCGGAGTTTTGTATACAAAGGATATGAAGACCGTTGTCAAGTGTAAAACAGAGGTAAGCGGCAGTTATACTATGCCTGATACCGTAACTGAAATTATGCCTAAAGCTTTTGTGGATTGCGATAAGATTACCGATGTTAAAATTTCAAGTAATGTTACCGAGATCACTTATGCCGCCTTTGCCGGTTGTACTGCTATGACAAGCGTTGATTTGCCAAGCGGACTTATGACAATAGGCGAGGAGGCCTTTGAGGATTCCGGGCTTACAAGTGTTAGTATACCTGACAGTGTAACTTCGGTTTGCTATTATGCATTTTCCGGATGTGAGAAACTGGAAAGCGTCGGTATGCCTCAAAACCTGACCGAGATACAAGGCGCCACATTCAGCGGATGCAGTTCTCTTAAAACCATTAATATACCGAGAAAGGTAACAAGTATAGGATGGGGTGCTTTTTCCGGCTGTGAAAGCTTAAGCAGTATAGATCTTCCAAACGGTCTGCAAACTATACAAGGCGGAGCATTCTCCGGTTCCGGACTTACAAGTATAATTATACCTGATAGCGTAACGGAAATGTATTGGGGTGCGTTTGAATGGTGTGATTCGCTTGGCAGTGTTACAATAGGTAAAGGTCTATCTGAAATATGTGACAGTGTTTTCCTTGGGTGTACAGCTCTTGAGAGCATAACGATACCTGAAAATATTGAATGGATAGACTGGAATGCGTTTTGTAATTGTTCTTCGCTTAAAACAGTAGTTTTCGAGAATGATGATATCGAAATCTATGATTATGCTTTCGTAGGTTGCGATCTGTCAAATACGACACTGCCTAAAAACTTAAAGGTGATAGAGAGGGGCGTTTTTGAGGAAACAAAGATTAAAAATGCTAAAATACCGGGTACGGTTACAGATATCGTTTATCACGCTTACTATAGAAGCGATGTCGAAACTATCGAAATGCCGGATAGTGTAGAGCATATTTCTGCGTATTCATTTGACGAAACGCCTTGGCTTGAAGCGCAGCCCGACGGTCCAGTATACATAAATCACATTTTCTACATATATAAGGGCAACATTTCAGAGAATGCCGAGGTATCCGTAAATGACGGTACAACCGTTATTGCTGATGATGCCTTTGCAATGATATGGAATAGAACGGGAACAGGACCCCAAAAAGTATTGCTCCCTGAGGGACTTAAATACATAGGTGAAGAAGCATTTTATAATTGTTCAGCGCTGGATTCAATAGTCTTGCCCGCATCGGTCATCGAAATAGGATATTCTGCGTTTGGCGGATGCATAGGTCTTAAGGATGTATATTATACCGGTACTAAAGAGCAAAAAGAAAAAATTAATATATATTGGGGTAATGATAATCTTAAAAATGCCACTTGGCATTATAACTGCGATCCCGATAACCTGATTTGCTCCCATACGGAAACCGAGATAAGGAATGCCAAGGATGCCACATGTACCGAAGCCGGATATACAGGCGATACATATTGCAAATCCTGCGGCGAAAAGATATCATCCGGCAATACTATACCGGCAACAGGGCATAAATATCGTGCTAAAGTTACGGCGCCTACCTGCACAGAAAGGGGTTATACAACATATACATGTTCTGTCTGCAACGATACTTACACAGATAATTATACCGATCCATTGGCTCATAATGAAACAATAATTAAAGGTGCCGTTAAGGCTACCTGCACGGTTGACGGTTACACCGGTGATACATATTGCAAATTGTGTGATATGAAGTTGTCTTCGGGCGAAGTTATCCCTGCAACAGGCCATAAGTATGTATGGAAAACCGTGAAAATAGCCACTGAAACAGAAAACGGAATTAAAGAGGAAGTCTGCTCTCGCTGCGGTGAGAAAACCGGAAGAACCGAGCCGATTGCTTATACAGGTCATATAACCGGCGATATTAACGGTGACCGCATCGTTAATAATAAGGATATTATAAGACTTTTCCAATATCTCTCCGGCTGGAATGTAACCATAAACCAATCTGCGCTTGATATAAACGGTGACGGCGATATCAATAACAAAGATATTACAAGGTTGTTTAAATATCTCTCCGGTTGGGCAGTTGAAATTAAATAATGCAAAAACAAACACGGGCATTTGCCCGTGTTTGTTTTTGCATTTACTATCCTACAAATTCCGAAATAAGATTTGTAAGCTGTTTGTTTCTTGTAGCCGATATATTGTTGACAAAGAAAACATCGTTTACCGGGTGCTCATCGATAAAGTTTATGAGATTGCCGCCGTATACCGATTTTATCTTTCTGTAATCAATAACATAAACTGTTTTGTAGCTTTGAGTAAGATATGCTACCATCGGGTTTCCAAAAGACTCCTTAATTATTATGCAGGCGGAATTATCGGTTATCTGCTCATTGTTTATTACGCCGAGGGGATGATCTCCGCAAATAAATGCAAGATACTTATCGCTCGCCTCAAGTTTATTTGCATCGGATACTATGTGATAATCCTTTTCAAAGCCCTGTTCATAAGTGTGTATAAACTCAAGCCCCGGCGGTTCATAAGCATATATTGTATCCGGTGTGTTTCCGAGTTTGGGACTCATTTTGGATGTTGCATAAAATGTTCCTAAAAATCCCTCGAAAGTATAACCTTTAAATAATGATAAATCCGCTATTGGTCTGCCTGCCGCTTTCATAAGTTCAGCATAGCTGTAATAAGCGCCAAGGGCGGTCCAATGATGATCTGTGCGGAAATATATGTATTCATTTCTGTGTTCTCTTAAAGCACTATAGGAATCGACCGAAAAAACATTTCCTGAAAGATTTGAATGGATATAATCAATAGCAGTTTTTTGATTTGATGAGTTTATTCTTGCAGCAACACTATCATCAAGTGTTATTGCAATGCTTGTAGGTACCACCGTGTTGAACACCCTTGTTCTGCCGCTTAGCATATCAGCCGCCCGACTTATGGCGGATGCATATATATCGGTAGCTTCCTTTACAAAGTTGTAATACTCATATCCTGTATTATCAATTATCGCCATTGCACCTATCTGCTCAATAACCGCATCGGATGCCGGCATTTCAGCTTGAGGTTCTTCTGCAGGAGTAGGCGCCGGAGCCTCATCGGTGCCGGTACTGGCACTTTCTGCATTTTGTATTTCGGGTTCCGCGTCAGGCGATGCCACTTCACCGTGAATTTCAACACTGCCTATACCGAATATGCTTTTTATTTTTCCGTTTATATTTGTAAAATCATCTCTTAAAGGAAAAGTATCAGAATACCAAAGTCCTATATCGCTGAAATAGCTTCCTGAAAACATAGCCGAAAAAGAAAACGACGGAAATTTATGAAGCTCTCTCTTTTCAATTACCGAGTATGCCGGGCGAAGTTGAGGAACTAAAGCAACAAGCAAAACGGATATCCAGAGTATAAAGAATATCCTTACCATATTAATATTGATTTTTCTTTGAAATCTTAAGCCGTTTAATAAGACTTTTTCTTCGCTCTCGTCATATTCGTTTTCTGCCGGTATAGATTTTTCAGTATCGTTTTTCATCCGTTTCACCTGCCTTTCGTAATTTCTTTCTAAAATTTAAAATACAAAAACGGATTATAGCTGTCCCCTATAAGGGCGGCAGTAGACAATAAGAATAAAACAATAGGCAAAGCGATTCTACCAACGGCATATAAGGCTTGTGACCATTTTTTATCCATAAGAGTATATTTAATGATCTCTCCGATTTTTTTTACAACAGGCGTTGAAATTGCGGCGGAAAAGATAAGAACAAACATATTTGATTTTAATATGGCTCCGGTTTCAAAATTTACAAAGCTGTTTGAGTTAAGCCCTATCATACCCTTTAGTACACATAAAATATCCGCAACGGATGAGAATTTAAACAGTATCCATCCGAAAAATACAACTACGCACAAATATATGTGGGGTAGATACTTGTGTTTTTCAAGCGCATTTTTCAAAAACAGTCTTTCAAGGCAGATGAATATAAAGAAATAAAGTCCCCAAAGAACAAAGTTCCAGGATGCGCCATGCCATAGTCCTGTAAGTGCCCAAACGATAAGGAGATTAACAATAGTACGCGCCGTACCTTTTCTGTTTCCCCCGAGCGGTATGTATACATAATCTCTGAAAAAGCTTCCGAGAGATATATGCCACCTGCGCCAAAACTCCGAGACCGAACGGGAAATATAAGGGTAATCGAAGTTTTCATTATAATGAATACCTATCATTCTGCCCATACCTATTGCCATATCGGAGTAGGCTGAAAAATCAAGATATATTTGTAATGAAAAGGCAAAAACGCCCACCCATAGACCTAATACAGGTGCGGTATCAAGCGCTTTTGTATTAAGTAGGCTATCAGCCACATTTCCTACTGCGTTTGCCAGAATTGCTTTTTTGGCAAGACCAAAGCAAAATCTCCATACACCGTCTGAAATATCGCCGTATGTAGCTCTGCGCTGTGAAAGCTCCGAATATATATCTTTGTATCTGACTATAGGACCGGCAATACACTGGTGAAACATACTGACATATAAAAGGAGCATATAAAAGCTTTTTTGAGCTGATACTTCTTTTTTGTATACATCTACAACATAGGAAATAAGCTGGAAAGTATAAAACGATATGCCGATAGGCAGTGCAACATTAGGAACGCTTGAAGGGAACCCGGTTATATATTTTAAATTTTCAAGGAAAAAAGCTCCGTATTTAAAAACACCGAGCATACCGAGATTTACGGCGAGAGTTAAAGCAAGATAAATTTTAGCCTTTTTGGAGCGAGGCACACAATCATCGATTTTAAGAGTCAAAAAATAGTCCGCCGCGGTCATACCCACAAGAAGTAAAACATAAATCGGCTCGCCCCAGGCATAAAAAATAAGCGAAAAAACAAGCATAGTTATGTTTTTTGCTTTAATGCCGGGAACCAGCCGATAAACTATTAAATTAAGGGGCAAAAAAAGATATAAAAATAAAAGACTTGAAAATACCATTTTTATTCCCCCTTTTTTAATTGACAATAAGTGCGGCTTTTAGCCGCACTTATTATTCTACATATTAAACTATATGATTGTCAATACATAAAAATATATAAATATCAATTATTTCATAAATTCATACATAGCTTTATTGCACATATAAACATCAAGTTTAGCGGTAACCTCAAATGGCGCATGCATTGAAAGAACCGGAACTCCGAGGTCCACAACATCAACGCCTAAGTTTGCAATATACATAGCAACGGTACCGCCGCCGCCGCCGTCAACCTTGCCA
>CACXEV010000046.1 GCA_902766755.1 Oscillospiraceae bacterium
ACTTGAAATTTTATAACCGCAAACAGAGCAATATACAACTTCATCGTGTGAACCATCTTTACCGCAGGTAGCAGGAACTACATTCTCGTTTACAGGTGTGCCGGGGGTATGATTGCCGGTAGCAAGATCAGTTTTAGTTGTTCTTTCAAGTTCAGCGTTACAAACTGTGCAATATACAACTTCATCGTGTGAACCATCTTTGCCGCAAGTAGCAGGAACTACATTCTCATTTACAGGTGTGCCGGCGGTGTGCTTGCCGGTAGCATCAATCGTTTTCTGTGTACGAGAAATTTCGGCACCGCAAACCGTACATTTTACAACTTCATCATAAGAACCGGCCACACCACAAGTAGCATCAACTACATTTTCTCTTGTAGCTTCGCCGGGGGTATGAGTTTTACAATTAATAGTTACACTTGCAGATGCCGCAGCACAACTGATGGTAGTAGCGCCGTTTTTGATAGTAGGAGTTGCCGTAACTGTTGTGCTGCCTATGGTAGCACCTTCTTTTACCTTTAGCTTAAGTGTAAATATGTCACCATTCATATCTGTTGCGGTTGTATACGCAATAGCCGCAGCGTTCTTTGCAGTATCAAAATTTGCAAGCATTGCACCGGTGAGCAACCAGTCACCACTTACGAGATCAAATACATTTGAATCGTAGCTGAAGTTTAGACCGCCCGATTTTGCCACTGCCGCATTAGAAAGAGAAACGGTAAATACGACTTCATTGTCTTCGGTAGCCTCGGTTACTGAAGGTGTAACAGACAAAGTAGCGCCCTCAGGATCCGCAAGTACAACACAGGTTACGGAACAAACCATAACGAGCGCCAATAATAAACCAATAATCTTTTTCATTTTATTACCTCCACATTTAGTTAAGTGTATATAAATCAGGCATCAAAGAATAATAGAGCAGAAGAATCGCATCATCACTCGTAACATCACCGTCGCCGTCAAAATCCACTCCTTGATTAACAGTATATAAATCAGGCATCAATGAATAGTAAAGCACCAAAATTGCATCGTCACTGGTAACTACGCCGTCGCCGTCAACATCGCCCTTTAAAACATCGGTTACTGTAACCTTGCCGTTTTCAACTTTGAATGTAACATTCTCTTCGGGTGTGTCGCCATCAACAAGCTTAAATACATCTTCAGCGTCATAAGTAACTGTGATATCCTTATCACCGAGTGTGGCATTTTCAGCAGCCTTGAATTTAAGGGTTGCAAATGTAACATCGCCGGTCACATTCTCAAGAGGTGATACCCAGTTGAGCGTTACAGGACTTGTGCCTTTTTCCGGCTGGAAAACAGAACCTTTAACATCTGCAATGTCGTACTTAACCCAATCGGTAACATCTGTTGACTCGGTATCAGGTTCACCGTCAATAGTAACATAATTGCCATCATAGGTATCTTCACCTAAAGATACTAATGATAATCCCTCAGGGAAACTAACCTGCAATTTCATCGAAGCAATGCCGGGGTTATTCTTAAGGCTGATCTTAACATCAACCGTACTGCCCTGACATACCGTTTCAGACGAAACAACAATAGTAGGATCTGCATCATCAGCGGAAACAAACATTGATACGCCCAAAGAAAGCGTAGCAATAAGAGCTACCGAAATGATGACTGCTAAAACTCTTTTCATCTTATTATCCTCCGTTATTCTAATATTTTAGGGATAACTACCCTTATATATGCTTGTATTATACCAAGTGAAAAACATCATGTCAACCATTTTTTAAACAAAACAAAAGGAAATTTTTATGTAAAATCACCGAGAATAATACGCCTTACCCCCACAATATCATCCAATCGGATGATTTTGTTACCGTCCACATCCGCATATTCGCTTATATCGAGTGTATTATCGCGCAAAAATCGGGCAATTCTTACATAATCCTTAATATTGACGGCACAGTCTATATTAGCATCGCCCCGGGCATAAACTATTTCCCCGTCTGCAATTTTCTCTCCGCAATCAAGGCAATAAGTTTCACCTGTACTCCCGGCTTCGCTTAGCGTAGGCTCCTTTGCATTTCTTATCTCTATATTATTATGAGGGCACGGTATCTCTACATTGCCGGACTGAACCTCGAAATTAACATTGTTTTCATCTATATTGCAAACATCATCGGGATTATAAGAAATACTTATTGCTCGCTTGCCGAAGCCGGCGCCGTCCGGCACTTTAAAGCTCAGTGTTGCAAAAAGCGCATCCCCACTGACAGGATTAAGCGACATCCAGCTTAATTTTACCGGGGATGAAAGCGCTGACGGTTCCTGTGTTATACCGCCGATAGCGCTGTTATATGTTACCGACTCAAGCGTAAGCTCACTGTCAAAATCCACGGACAGTATCGCCGAAGCTATTCCGGGACTGTTTTTTATATTTATTTCCACATTCACAATGTCCCCGGCAGAAACCTTATGGGATGAAACCGAAAACAAAGGGGTACCCTCGGCATAAACCGAAGATTTTACAAAAAACGCCGACAAAGAAACAAACAACGCCAACACAAGGGTAAATGATTTTTTCACTTTAACACCTCCGTTATATTTGCCTCTGATAATAATTTATCACAATTCATCTGCGCTTGTCAACACAAACCGCAAACGGCAAATACCGCTTTAATTTTATACAAAATAATAGTTTATATCCCACGCCGGCAAGCAGGGATTATGACGCAGATATACTTCATAATCTTTATTAAGGCTTAAAACCTGATTTGGTATATCTACAAGGTCGCCGCTTCTGTGATAAGCGGCAATTTGCATTTTAGGCTTGCACCGCTTTATTGTTTCTGCGGCACCGGTTATTGCCTTATCCTCATCACCCTCAATATCCATTTTTATATATGTAGGGGATATGCTGAGTGAATCCACAGAAACGGTTTTTACTGCCTTTCCCTTTTCTTTTGCACCTTTTCCGCGCGAACCGCCCATATTAAACATTATCTCCCCACATCTATCCGTTGCCGCGGCATTTATACACCTTATATTATATATGTGTTCTGTTGCGGACAGTAACTTTTTATAGGTTTTATCATCAGGTTCTACAGCGATTATCCCGTTCCACTCTTTTGCCCGCTTACAAAAAGACAATACCGTATCGCCCCTATAAGCGCCCAGGTCGAGATATACTTCCCTACCGCTTAAACTAAAAAAGGCGCCGTACACCTCATCTTCATCGGTTTCACAATCAAAAAGGCATTTTATATTGCCTGTAAGCTTATATTGTACTGTTTCGCGGAACACCTTTTTTGACTGCTCATCAGCAAGCGTATTATACACGCTTTCAAACTCGTCTTTTCGGCGCTCATAATAATCAGCACAAAAAAGGGTATCACCATAAACAGGTACATCCGGGGCATAAAGCTCACTGTCAGCCGATATTCTCTTTACATTGTCTATAACATCAGGCAAATGTGTGCCGAACGATAAAAGCACTATCATATCGCCAAAAGTGTTTTTGGCTGTAGTATAGCTTGTAACAGGCATACCGTGAAATGTTTTTGGGCGTACAAACGAGTCGGACGAGAAAACGCCCGATACTTTTATGCCGTACATTTCGCACACCGATATTATCTTATCGGCACCGTTGCCCATACCGTAAAGAACTATGGGTTTATCAGATTTTTTAAGGTAATTCCAAACATCTTTCATATAATAAATATATCACATACAAAGCGATTTAACAAGAGGTGTAATTATTAACAAATTGTAAAAGGTCAGGGAAAGTCAAAAAATTTTTGAAATTTTGCTTGACTTTTGAGAAAATGTGGTTATAATGGTATTTGTCAGGGAAAGTCAAAGACCTATTAAAGATATACGGAGGAAGAATATGGAAGACGAGAAGAAACTCAATAATTCCACCGAAGAAGAAAAGTCCGAGGGCAAAAAAGTTAAAAAGCCTAAAAAGGACGCAGAGATGCAAAAGCTTAAAGACGAGCTTGAAAAATCAAAAGAGCAGCTATTGCGTACCGCGGCTGAATTTGATAACTACAAAAAACGAACCGACCGCGAGCGCGCAGGTATTGCGGAATATGCAAAGTGCGAAGTTATAAAAAAGCTGTTGCCTATATTTGATAATATCGACAGGGCTTCCGCGGCGGACAGTGAAAGCGAAGATTATATTAAAGGTATAGAAATGATAATAAAGCAGTTTTCCGGTCTTGGCGAGTCGCTTGGAATTGAAGAAATAGGCAAAGCCGGCGATCAGTTTGATCCGAATTATCACGAAGCGGTAATGCATATCGAAGATGAGGCTTTCGGTGAAAACGAAATTGCCGAAGTTTTGCAAAAAGGATATAAATTAGGCGATACGGTAATTCGTGCCGCAATGGTAAAAGTAGCAAACTAACCCGAAAACCGGGTTATAATAAATTTACAGATACATCTTTTAAGGAGGATATTTATTATGGGAAAAATTATTGGTATTGACCTTGGTACTACAAACTCATGCGTAGCCGTTATGGAAGGCGGCGAAGCGGTAGTTATAGCTAACGCCGAGGGTGCAAGAACTACGCCGAGCGTAGTAGCGTTTTCAAAAACAGGCGAGCGAATGGTAGGTCAGGTGGCAAAGCGCCAGGCTATTACTAATCCTGACAGAACAATAAGCTCTATCAAGCGTGAAATGGGCAGTAACTATACCGTTGAAATCGATTCTAAAAAATACACACCGCAGGAAGTTTCGGCTATAATTCTTCAAAAGCTGAAAGCTGATGCCGAAAGCTATTTGGGTCAGAGCGTAACAGAGGCGGTTATCACCGTTCCGGCTTACTTTACCGACGCTCAGCGCCAGGCAACGAAGGACGCGGGCAAAATTGCCGGTCTTGAAGTTAAGAGAATAATCAACGAGCCTACTGCCGCGGCTTTGGCTTACAGTATTGATAAAGAAGATGACCAGAAGGTCATGGTATATGACCTCGGCGGCGGCACATTCGATGTATCTATCATTGAAATGGGCGACGGTGTACAAGAGGTTTTAGCAACCGCTGGTAACAACAGGCTCGGCGGTGACGATTTTGATAAGCGTATAATGGACTATATCGTTTCCACCTTCAAGTCCGAGCAGGGCATTGATTTATCAGGCGATAAAATGGCAATGCAGCGTGTTAAGGAGGCGGCTGAAAAGGCTAAAATCGACCTTTCGGGTATGACTACCGCCAACATTAATCTCCCGTTTATCACCGCTGATTCAACCGGCCCTAAACACTTTGAAACAACACTTACCCGTGCCAAATTCAACGAGCTTACCGCTGACTTGGTAGAGGCTACAATGGGCCCTGTTCGCCAGGCACTTTCCGATTCCGGCCTCTCGAAAGGCGATATAAACAAAGTTCTTATGGTGGGTGGTTCGTCCCGTATACCTGCCGTTCAGGAAGCCATAAAAGATTTTATGGGCAAAGAGCCGTTTAAGGGCATTAACCCGGATGAATGCGTAGCGCTCGGCGCCGCTTTACAGGCAGGCGTACTCGGCGGCGATGTAAAAGGTCTTTTGCTTCTCGATGTTACACCGCTTTCCCTCGGCATTGAGACTATGGGCGGCGTATCCACAAAGGTTATCGACCGCAACACCACTATACCGACTAAAAAGAGTCAGATTTTCTCCACCGCAGCTGACGGTCAGACTTCTGTTGAGGTTCACGTTCTTCAGGGAGAGAGAGAGTTTGCAAAAGATAATAAGACTCTCGGCGTATTCCATCTTGACGGTATAGCTCCGGCACCGCGCGGAATTCCGCAAATCGAAGTTACCTTTGATATAGATGCAAACGGTATCGTTCATGTATCAGCAAAGGATCTCGGCACCGGAAAAGAAAACAACATCACTATTACCTCTAACACCAATATGTCCAAAGAGGATATTGATAAGGCGGTTAAAGAGGCTGAGGCTTATGCCGCAGAGGATAAAAAGCGCCGTGAAGCCGTTGACATCAGAAATGGTGCGGATCAGATGATTTATCAGACCGAAAAGACGGTAAATGAGCTTGGCGATAAATTGTCCGATGAAGAAAAGAACAAGATAAACACCGCAAAAGATGCTCTTAAGGAAGCGCTTAAGGGTGAAGATGTTGAAGCCATCAAGGCTAAACAGGAAGAGTTGCAGAAAGAGCTTTACAGCGTCAGCGAAAAGGTATATAAAGCCGCGGCTGAAGCTCAGGCTGCCGCCGGCAATGCCGGTCCGGCACCTGAAGGAAACACGGCAGGCGGCGATAATGTTTACGAAGCCGACTATACCGATGTTGACGACAAAAAAGACTAATATCCGATATGACAAAATGGGCAAAACGCCCATTTTGTCATACATAAATCTTTAGGAGAAACAGATTGTGGCTGAAGAAAAAAGAGATTATTATAGCGTGCTCGGCGTTGACAGAGATGTAAGCGACGACGATCTTAAAAAAGCCTACAGAAAAGCGGCAAAAAAATATCACCCCGATTTGCATCCGGGCGACAAGGAAGCCGAAAAGAATTTCAAAGAGGTAAATGAGGCATACGAAGTGCTGTCCGATAAGGAAAAGCGCGCGCGTTACGACCAGTTTGGTCACGCAGGTGTGGATCCGAACTTTAATCCCGGAGGCACCGGTGGTTTTGGCGGCGGCTTCGGTGATTTCGGTGACCTCGGCGATATTTTCAGCTCATTTTTTGGTGGCGGCTTCGGAGGTGGCGGCAGAGCCAACCCCAACGCGCCCCGTCGCGGCGGTGATGTCAGTGCCAATGTAAACATCTCATTTGAGGAAGCGGCAAACGGCTGTAAAAAAACCGTTAAGGTACACAAGATAGATACCTGCGATGTTTGCCACGGCTCAGGTTGCGAGAAAGGCAGTTCGGCTAAAACCTGCCCCGTTTGCCACGGTTCAGGCCGTGTTACAAGTATACAAAGAACACCGTTTGGTCAGATGCAAACGCAGTCTGTTTGCCAAAACTGTCACGGTTCTGGTAAAATAATAGATAAACCCTGCAAAAAGTGTGCAGGAAAGGGCAGAATTCGCCATACGGTTGAAAGGGAAGTTGAAATACCGGCAGGTATTGATGACGGTCAGGTAATGAATGTTCGTTCAGGTGGCGATGCCGGAATTAACGGAGGTCCTTCAGGAGACCTCAGGATAAATGTAAATGTTCGCCCTCACCCGATCTTTGAGCGGCAGGGTTATGATGTTTTCTGTAATATTCCAATAACTTTTGCACAGGCGGCTTTAGGCGACGAAATAACCGTACCTACTCTTGACGGCAAGGTTAAATTCCAAATTCACGAAGGCACTCAGCCGGGTGATGAGTTTAAGCTTAAAGGCAAAGGCATAAGGCGCCTTAATTACCCGGGGCGCGGTGATCAATATGTTAAGATTACGGTTGAAGTTCCGCGAGATCTTACAAAAGACCAAAAAGCAAAAATCAAGGAATTCGACTCTTCAACAAATGACAAAAACTATAAAAAACAAAAAGGCTTTCTTGATAAAGTAAAAGATCTTTTAGGATAAAAACATCGGGCTGTGCATACACAGCCCGATGTTTTTTGCTTTATTCTTCGTAATCTAAAAATTCACTTTCTGTTTCACTATCCGGTTCGTCAACCTGTTCTGTTTCTTCCTTAACTATATCCTCTTCTGTTTTTTCGGACATATCGAAAGTATCGTCGTTTTCAATATCTACAGGTTTCGCTTTTTCCTCGTCTGATCCGAAAATCAAATCAAAATCTAAATTTTCATTATCCGAAAGCTCGTTTAAGTCCTTTTTTCTTGCCACTGCTCTGATTATCAGCAATACAATAAGCACTACTACTAAAATCACCGCAACCGCAATAAGACAAACCAATATTTTTGCCTGAGTTCCTAACTGCTTGAATTTATCCAATAATCCGGTTTTGTTAGTTTCCGGTTCGGAAATAACCTCGTCTACCGTATCAATTTCTTTTGCCAAAAACTTAGGCTCGCGCTGCATTGTGTTCTGCGCCGAATCAAACCTGTAATAATCGTTTGTTCCGCCGATATAACAGTTAAATATATAAAAATCCGACAGTTCTTTATCGTCGTATTTATAACAGTCAACTTCCCTGCCGTAGAGGTTGTATTTTTCAGGTACAAACCCGGGCTCAATATTAATATTGCTTTCAAACGGCTCTATTATATAAAGGCGTTCGTTTATTCTGATATAATCTACACGCGTAAAATTATCCTGTGCATCGCGCGTGTAAAATGTGCCGTTTTCACCTGCTGCATCGGTAGCCCAAAAAAGCTTATACTTACCGGCGTTGTCGCTTAAAACCTCTATATTTGCACCCTTGCGGGTTTCAGATGATAATGTATATCCGTCAATCTGCCCTAAGAAAGACAACTTAGTTTCAAGCATATAATCTGCGCCGTCTATTACAAAAAGCTGCGGATTATCGTCACGCTCCTTTTGTGCGGCAGCGGCAGTTTCCTCCTCCGTCATACGCTTTATGACCAAATTATATGTCTTTTTATCTCCTGAAGCGGCAGTTACTGTAATAGGAAAGCTGTTATCCCCCATTTTAAGGCTAAAAGTACCGGATCCCGATACCACAGAATCTCCCGCCTGAGCATTTGCGCTTATTGTTATTTTCTCGGTGGTATTTTTAACTGCTGCGCTGTAATTCAATACGCTTGCTTTAAACGCTGGGCTAAGTTTACCTTCACTAAGCTTAATAGAAGAAAGATTATTGTTAGAAGAGGGTTGAGGTGTTGTTACATTTATAGTAGCGCCCGCAGAAGCCGAGCCATCGCCAGAGCCCGAAGCCTTAGCCGAAAGTGACAGCGACCCCGAGCCTGCCGCTATCGCCTTAAAATTAACCGTAAAACTTTTAGATGTTTCCCCGCTTAAGGTTTCAACCATTTTAACGGTTGAGCCCTGATTTGTACCGCCTGAAACATACTGAAGCACCGCGTTGTTGTATGTAAGGGAAACATCTATGCCATACATAGCAAAGCCTGCATTATACCTTAATGTAACGGCAACATTAGAACCTACCGTTACATTTGATTTGCTAAGTGATATAGTTGCGCTATCGGCAAATGCCGGAACGCTTAAAGCGCAGACAATAAGAAATGCTGCCATAAATGCACAAACAATTTTTTTCATTTATAATTCCCCTTTTACTAAATTGACACAAGGCCTAACAAATACATTCTGACTGTTGCCAGATCCTTTACCGTAATCTCGCCTTCTCCTGTTACATCAAGATACGAACATTCCTGAGCTGACAGGGCTTTAACACCTAAAAGATACATTCTGATTGTAGCAAGTTCTTTAACTGTCACCTGACCGTCACCATCATAATCGCCGACTCTTCTTGAAGTCTCCGGAGTATATGAAGGCACAGGCTGAGGATTATAATTCTCTATTGTAGGCGCCGCATATACAGTATCGGGAATACCGTTATAAACCGGTATTCTAAATGTTAATGCACCTTGTGGATTTGAAATATAAGCACCTCTTGCAAAGTACGCCTTTACACATTGGTCATACAAACTGCTGGCGTATTGATGGTTACAATTACCGTGCACATTAAAATCCATATAATAATATGTATCCTGCCCTGTGCCTACATATCCTGATCCAAATCTTGAAGCGCCACCTAAAATAGACGCAGCTCGGCTGTTCCAGCCGGCATTTTTAGCATATTCGAGTCCGTTTACCACAACATCAGTTCCGTTTGCGCCAAAATTAAAGAAGTTATAGTACCCTTCATACCCCGGATATGTACCGCTGATAAGTGAGCTTGTCCCGCTTACTCCCTGCTCGGTGATAATAGTTGCCGCAATAATATAAGGACTGACACCGGACGACTTAGCCGCATACATTATATCATTTATATATGCGTCAGCCTTTCCATCGTATCCTTTCTCTAAAAAAGTGCCTTTTACAATTGTTCTTAATCCGTCAACCGTTTGGGTATTACTGTCATAAGATTGCTCCATAAAAGTAAAAATATTAGGAAATGACGGCTTTTGAGCAGAAACCTTAAGCCCGTTTCTCGGGTCCATAAAAAAGGCTATGGCCGATTTAGAAGCAAAAGTCCAACCACTCTCTATTGAATTCCCCTTATTAACCGTAGCTTCTCTCGGATCACGCCACTCAATACCGTAAGTAAGCTCTACCCACTTTTTAGTAGCAAGCATGTTTGACTCACTGTATTCGCTGTTTATAGCCGCATCAAGACTGATATCCACAGGATCGGCTTTGAATATCCAGTTGGGATATGCGTTGTGTATCGCCCTGAGACCTGCATGATAACTCGCGGGGAAATTGGCAAGATTTGCTTCAAAGTCGGGATTGAAGGTTTCCGCTATTTCCTCTACATATTTGCCGGAAACATATCCTGTTTTGCCGCTGTAGGTCACATTGTACCAAGTGTTATCAGACGAATCCTTAACCGTTCCGTTTATGGTGACCACTGTGCCCTTGTTTAAACTCATGATGACATTGTCGTTATTGTCCGTTTTCGGCTCAGTGCGCATTCTCACGCCGCTGCCGGTTATTCTCCCTTGGGTCGCCGCCGAAACGGACGGTACAAAAAGTGACAAAAAAAGGAGCGTTACGCACAAAAAAACACTGATAAACCTACTTTTCTGCATAAAACTCCCCCCTTTTCTAAATATAACAATATTATAACTTTGTGTCGGTATTATGTCAACCGCCAATATTACCCTATACGCCTTGCCTCAAGATAAAAACGCTTATCGAGAGCATGACCGAGAGAAAAGGTTTTGCGAGGCAATGAACCGTCCTTAATAACAGCGCGGAAAAGATCTTCCTTTTTCATTCCGTCAAAAATAAATCCGAGCGTATCGTCATCTGAAGCGGCAATTTTTCTTGTAGACTCTATACCGTGAATATAGTCGATTTTAATATCGGCTTTTTTTGTATCGAGAAAATCCTGAAGCGCCGCCACCGGCAAGGTAAAATCTGAATTTACTGTGATTTCCTCATCTCCTCCCTTATAAACGCATTTGAAAGTATGGCTGTATTTTCCGCCTCTCTCTGCACAGAAAGACACAAATTCATCCATAACCGATTTGGGGTTTACCCCGAAAAGCACCCTGTAAATAGGCTCAAAATTTATAGCGGGAGAGTGAATATTCACGATTTCCGCAAGCGCATATCTATCACTTTCTCTGCCGCTTTTCTCATAAATGCTCTTTGCGGCGGCAAGGGAATGGTTACCGTCACCAACGCAGAATAAAAGTCCTGCATTCTCTTTTTTTATATCGGACAACATATCTTTGACTCTTTGTGCAAATTCAGCACATACTCTGTATCCCAATATACTGCCGGAACCGCCGAACAAATCAAAATCATAAAGACTGTCAAAATTATTCTTATTCTCTGTGAGATATTTCATAATGCTATCCTCTTTATCATCAAAAAGGAGCATTACATGCGGCAATTCAATCGGAGCATTTTCTCTTATCTTCGCACGGGGTGGTATCCTTTCAAGAACCGTTTTCTCGGTTGAACGGATTTCTCCGTCACCCCCTGCATGATATGTAAAATCTTTAAGGTCTATTTTTCCTATTATACCCTGCCTTAAAACACCGTCACTCTGCACACGCTGTACAAATACGAAGCTGTCTTTTATTTCCTTGAAAACACCGTTTTTTAGATACTGACGCATATTGCCGTTTATACGGTTTATATCTGCAGTATTATCATCGGATAAATATATTTCGGGTAAAATCAGCTCAAGCGACGAATTATATCCCTTTGTAAATTCTTTTACCTTTTCCCAATAATCCGGTTCGCTTGTAAACTGATCGCAAGCGATTACGGCAAATTTATCGGGATTTCCCTTTGGCAGCAGAATATCTGCTGTACTGAAACATATCTTCTCTTCCATACTAATAAAGTGAGAATTCAACTCCTGTTACACAATCATTTGCTACATTTATATAAATTCTTATCTTACTTCGTTTATCATCTTTATTAAGAAAATAATCGAGGTAATAATCATTTTCGTTTACAGCGTAAAAATGCGAAGGCTCCCCGAGGCACTCGATTACATCCGTTATC
The DNA here is from genome assembly GCA_902766755.1 of Oscillospiraceae bacterium. Classification (GTDB taxonomy): domain Bacteria; phylum Bacillota; class Clostridia; order Oscillospirales; family Acutalibacteraceae; genus UBA737. The sequence continues at coordinate 12,040 of CACXEV010000046.1, forward strand.
GCAGATTCGTTACTAACTCCATTCACCCAAAACTGACCGTAAACCGATTCGGCATTGTAAAGAAAGTTCTCATTTATGCAAAACTTAACTATAGGGCAGGAGGTAAGAGTTTCTATAGAATTTGATTCGTTATGAAACACGGCTATTATCTGTTTGCCGTAAGAATCCTCAAAGCTCACCCTTGCCGACTTGCCCGACATAATCTTTGAGTCCGGCTTTACATCGTTTGTTTCCAAAAACTTAAAACCGCGCTTTATCATTTCTTTATATGACGAGGGAACCTCTATAGAATTTCCGGAATAGGTCACCTTATATGAATAATCCTTGCCGAGATATATATCAGCATAATTTTCCTCATCATAAAGGCTTATATCAAAAAAGGTAGGCATTACTTCATCTTCAGATTTGATTTCCGGTATTTTAATATTTGCTCTTTTACTGCTTTTTGAGCTTACAACCTCTGATGTGCCGTAATCTTTATCAAAAATACTGCAGCCGGACATAAGAAGTACCATTGCCGATAACAAAATGCATACTAATGCTATGTGTCTTTTCAAATATGCCATCTCCTTTTATTCCATTATTAATCTGATATCATTCATAACAGCCGCTCTTAACGCCTCAACTGTGGAAAACTTTTCTTCTTTCCTTATAAAATCAACCAATTTGAGCGTAACATTTACATCGTAAATATCCGCATTGAAATCCTTAATAAAGGTTTCACAACCGACAAAATCAGTTTCAAATGTAGGTCTTATACCGATATTTGTAATGGATTCATATTCTTTTTCATTTATTATAACCCTGCTTTTATAAACTCCGAACTTGGGTTTTACAATTCTTTCGGGAAATTTTTGATTAATTGTGGGGAACCCAAGAGACCTGCCTCTGGCATCACCGTGCAGTACCGGAGAGGTGAACCCGAATCCGCCGAAAATCTGCTCATTTGCAGCTTTTATATCACCCTCGGCTATCATACGCCTTAAAGCACTCGAAGATACAGGTGTTTCTCCACCCACACTTTCGGCGCACTTAAATTCAATACCGTTTTTTTTGCAAAGAGCCGACAATGAATTTATATCCCCCGCAGCGCCTCTGCCGAAACGGTAATTAAAACCGCAAGCTATAAGTGAGGGTGAATACTTATCCTTTAGCATAAAGAAAAAATCTTCATAAGATATGTCAAACACCCTGCTGAAATCAAGGGTTAAAACCTCGCTTACACCTAAAGCTTTAAGCCCTTTTATTTTATCCGAAGGCGTCATTAAAAGCTCACCCGTGCCGGTAAAAAAAGCTTTGGGGGGCGTATCAAATGTTACTGCAACAGTATAAAAGCCTTCTGCTTTACTGATTACGGCGCGATGCCCTTTATGCAGACCGTCAAATGTGCCTAAAACTATTGCGGTTTCCATTTTTTCACTCCTTTGTTACCGGATCAATCAAGCATTTGGGTTTTATAATGTTTTCGTCTGAAAACACACAAGCAAGCCCTAAAAATCTAT
>CACXEV010000047.1 GCA_902766755.1 Oscillospiraceae bacterium
GCCGCCTATTACCATAGCTGATCCGGATGTGGCAGTGAGTGTACCGACGACGCCGTAGTTACCCATACCACCTTTGCCATAGTCGCCGGTGCCGCTGCCGCCGCTGCCGCCTATCGCATGTAAGTAACCGCCACCTCTAATAGTAACGCTTCCGCCTATGCCGGCTCCACCGCTACCGCCTTTTTTACTGCCTACACCGTATTCACCGTCACCGCCGCTACCGCCTTCTACGTAAAGCGAGCCGCCGTTAAAGGTGACATTTCCGCTTATGCCCCTGCCGCCGGGTGTGCCTACACCTGATGACTGAGGATTGCCGCCATAACCGCCGTATATGCTTACAGAAGCGTCTCCGATGATATCAAGGTTACCCAGAATACCGGTACCGCCATCTGCGGGACTTACTTCTAATCTGCCGCCGTCAACGATGATATTTCCCTTTATGCCGTTGCCCATAGTATTGGAGCTGGCTCTCGTACCATATACATACAATTTACCGGTGCCTGTAATGGTCAGCGTACCGGACTGAACATAGATACCGGCATTCGCATCAACATCACAGCCATTAAGCGTCAGCGTTATACTCTTTGTGATTATAATTTCGCTGCTAAACGCCTTACCGCTGCTAAACGTTTGGTTTGAACTCCATGTTGTAGCTGCTTGCGCTGTCAGACTCATGCCCCACATCAATGACAGCACCATCACAAGACAGAGAATCAAACTGAGAACTCTGTTACCTACTTTTTGCTTCATAAATTTTCCTCCCTGCGACAGTTTGTTTAGATAGATTGCAACGGTTAAATAACACAATTTATCCATTTTCTCTTTTAATTTATTATATTTTATATAATAAGTCAATAAGAGTTGACAGAACGTCAACTTTTTTACTCAAATATTTATTCTTGTGTTTACTTAACAAATACATTATACTGTAAGTAGCAAGGCAAAAAGCGAGGCATAAAGATGAAAGATACATTTTCACAGGTTTTGAAACAAAAAAGAGCAGAGATGAATATTTCGCAAGAAATGCTGGCTAAACGATTGTTTGTCGCTAAATCCACCGTTGCCCGTTGGGAAAACGGCAGCCGTATGCCTGACGCCGCAATGATAGTCAGAATTGCAGATTGTCTTGATATAGATGTCGCGTTGCTTATAAATGCCATTGCACAGAGCGATAATGTGCCGAATGTATTGCTGGTTGACGACGAAAAAATCATACTTAACGGTGGTATCCCTATATTAAAAGAGGTTTTACCCGGCGCACATATTGAAGGATTTACGAAGCCTTCAAGTGCAATAGAATACGCAAAAAATCAAAAGGTTGATTTGGCATTTCTCGATATTGAAATGGGAATGACAAGCGGACTTGATGTTTGCAGGGAGCTTTTAGACTGTAATCCCAAAATGAATGTGATTTATCTCACTGCCTACACCGATTATGCTCTTGATGCATGGAGTACGGGTGCGAGCGGCTTTATGCTCAAACCACTCACCGCCGAAGGCGTGCGTGAACAACTTGACAAGCTACGCTATCCGTTTATATCAGGAGGAATAGCGGGATGAGTGAATGGTATGAAATCTTCAGTTTTTCCATAGTTAGCGTGGCGCTGATGTTATCAGTGCTCGGAATATGGTTTACCGCCATTTTCCCCACACTTGACAAATGGAGCAAAAAGTTTTTTCTTGCATACTTTACGATTCTGATGTTGTGCAGCCTTATAAGCCTTGCCGATGTAATTTTCTACCGATATGTCGGTGCGATGACACAAGTATTCTTTGGATTTCTTGAAATTCTCTTTCTTTCAATGCCATTGCCAATGATTACGGCTTTTCTCATTCACTGCTGCAAAAAAGATATAAAGAGTAATATCGTTTTTCGCGTTGTACTCGGCTTTTGGGCGGCGTTTTTCCTACTGCTCGTCAGCACATTTTTTACAAAGCATATTTACTATATCTCACCAAACGAGCAATTTCAGCGCGGGGATTGGTTTGAACTGCTGATAGTTCCGCTGAATGTTATTACGGTCCTGAATTTCGTATGCTTAATCCGTTGGCGCAAACTGATTTCTCGCAAATATTATTATGGATTTCTTATCGCCACAGTTCCGCTGGCAGTCACTCTGCTTGTGCATACCTTTGTAGATGTTACCGCGCTGATTGACATCAGCACAGTGCTTTCAGCCGTTTCAATGTTCGGTCTTATTCTGTCAGCGCAAATTGAACAGAATTTACGCCAACAGCGCGAAATCACGCGGCAGCAACAGGAAATCGCATATCAGCGCGCAAGCGTTATGGTACTGCAAATGCGCCCACATTTTATATACAATACTCTTATGAGCATCTACTATCTCATTGCACAGGACACCGAAAAAGCGCAGAAAATTACCCTGGATTTTTCAACTTATCTCAGAAAAAACTTCACCGCCTTGGCGAAGGACAACGCCATTCCGTTTACCGAGGAGCTTGAACATACCCGTGCATATCTTGCGGTTGAAAAAACCCGTTTCGAAGACCATTTGTTTGCAGAGTTTGATACCCCACATACACACTTCCGAATTCCTCCGCTTACGCTCCAACCTATTGTGGAAAATGCTATTAAGCACGGGCTTGACCCTGAGCTTAATCCGCTTTATGTAACAATTAAAACAAGTCAGTCAGAAAGCGGAAACATAATAACCGTTGAGGACACCGGCCCCGGCTTTGGCGATAGTGATAACAACGAGCCGCACATTGCTCTTGCAAACATCAAAGAGCGCCTTAAAATGATGTGTAGCGGCACACTGACCGTTTCTGCCGGTAAATCCGGCGGAACAAAAGTAACAGTATTTGTTCCGAACAAGGTTAAACAAGGTGACCGCAAGCGCTTTCGTAAAAATCAATAGCACAAGAAAAATCCGCCCCCGAAAAGGCGGATTTTTGATATGAGTGTTCACAACGCAAGTTAAAAACCGAATAGCGCTCTCCGTAAATTTGGCGTGAACACAAGAGGAACACAATAGAACCGTCCCCTTGTGTTCCCAAAACCTCCCTTGCGGTACCATATTACTACAAGGGAGATTTATATCAAAATGTGCGATTTTGGGTAAAATGTGTGCAACGTGCGAATCTCAAAAGTCTACATCCGTTTCCGGAAAGTAACAAAAATAAGGGAAAAAACAGTAAAAACAAGTTAGAAAACCATGGGACCTATTTACTGCTTGCTTTGTAATGTTGTATAGTTTTTTAATCAAGGAAGTACGATCTTCCTTTTTCTACTGTGTCGAGTATCTCATCATCTGCAACACCACATATCTTTGCCAACTCAACAGAGCCTTCGAATGCCGTTTCCAAATCCGGTGAAAAAGCATTTGATACAATATACAAGAAAGATTCAAAAGCCGACTGAATATCTGCAGCAAACTGACGATATTGTTCATCTAGTTTATTATCGAGGGCAATTATTTCATCATAATATTGTTTCATTATGGCTTGCTCTTTTGCATTAAAGTTGGTTTTTGCTGTTTCGTATAGCATCGTACCAACTGCATTGCCGATAATAGCACCAAAAACAGGGATAGGAATAATCATCTGTCCTATGATTGATGACAATGCGCTTATAGATGCATCCAAGCATACAATCTGTGAATCTTCTAATAACTTCTGTTCCGAAATCTCATTCTTTCTGAACTTATTAATTAACCCTGCAAAGCCAAAGGATGCCGTAACAATAGCATTGGCGGTTGCAGAAGCCGTCTTGTTATATGTAGCTACCGCTTCTTTGCTTATGCCCACATTATAAAATTCAGGAGCCTTGGAAACAATGGCGGTAGTTACACCATAAATACTTGCGCCTCTTATACCACCTTTAAAAGTTCCTATGCCGGTTTCTTTTATGATTGCTTCCCAGTCATCCTGCGTAAAATCTTTAAGAGACTTACCGCTTTTTATTCTTTTTACAACACTGGTAATAAAAGCCGTTCCTCCCTCAATAGTTGCAGATACAGCAGTGGCTTTGCCTGCCTCCTTAAGGTTGGCTTTGCTATTTTCTATGGCGTTATCCCGTCTTTGTCGGTCGGTTTCTTTAATATATGTTTTTTCCCTTTTAATCGTGCGGTCAATAGTTCCGACCTGAACATCCTTGTATTCAAATAGTGACGGCTCAATATTTTTTATTGAAACATTTGGATTATTATCAAAAAACTCGTGTACATTCTGCCACTGGCTGTAAGTGTAACCATCACCACTCTTTGTCAATTTGCCTGCATCGTCTTTTGAAAGTGAAAGCAGGTATTTAATTGACTCATAATGGTCTTTCGGTATTTGATATTTTTCGCCGCTTTTTAAATAGTCTGGATACTTTTTGAGATGTTTTGCTACCGCACCTAGTGAGAACGTACCACCGGAATTAACAAATTTCTGCTGAATAAGAGTTGTTCCTCGCTCTAAGTCTGACGGTCCGTTATTATTCAACCACTCATAGATATTTTCATTTCCTTGAATATTTTCTTTTGCGTTTCCAATGCCTACTTCGGCAACTTCTGCAACAAAACCATGGACACCTTTGTAACTGCCACGATTAGTAAGAATAAGTTTACGAATATCTTTTTGAGCATCTTTAATGGCGTTCATAGCCTTTTGCATGTTACAGTCTTGCTTATCAAGCAACCCGAACAGGTTCTCAATTCGTATTTGATTTAAGTATCCTGCCCATGATGCAACTGCCTGTTCTTGTGTTGACTTTATTACTTGTTCTGTACTCATCATTGCCTCCGCTAAATATTATTATCAAGTGTGGAGGCGATTGCCTTTGTGTTATTAACAAGCGTTATTAACTGCATCTGATTGGCTTCGCTCATACTTTCAAAATCCTTGCCAAATGCACTCATACATTCGCTGTATTGTTTCATCATTTTTTCTCTTAAAATAATCGTCCTGTCTAACAAGTCTTTCAGACTGGTTGTACTCTCTTTCAGTGCTTCTGTGTTGGTTTTAATTTTTTCTATCTCTTCCATTTTTTCTTTGGTTGATTTCATTTTCTTTTTAGTAAACAGAACCACAGAGGTTAAAATAGAAGCACCTGCAATTGTCCAACCAATAGGACCTGCCAAAGCCAACAGAGCATTACCGGCTGCAACACCACCGCCGCCAGTTGCGACAGCACCACCACCAAGCCAGGCGAGAGCAGCATTTGTAGCAGCAGCGCCCGAAAGAGCAGAGATAGCTGTACCGGTTGAAGCCGTGCCAAATGTAGTCGCTACCCATAAGGCAGCACTTGGAGCAAGGCTGGCTACCGCAGCGCCTGCGGCAAGTCCACCTCCAGCACTGACCGCCGATTTTTTAGCGTTGGTCAACTCCTCCTTTGCTATCGTGCAAACATTATCAAAATTCTCTTTTTGACTAATAATAACGCTAAAATCCTTATCAAATGATTTGGGATGATTTGCTATACTATTGATGAGCTTTTCAATATTAGAGATTGAGTCCACCGCTCTTTCTCTTTCGGTGTATAATTCAACACCGTAATTGCTGAGGACAGAATATGCAATATTGTAATTCTCTATTGCCTCATTCAGCCATTTATCAGCGTTAAGTATTTTACTATCATCTTTTTTCTCATCAATCTTATCTTTTATAGCACGGGTTGTTTCAGAGGTCTTGTCTTTGAGTCTTTTGCCTTTTTCAGCACCTGACCTTTTTATTTCGGACAGGTCTATTTCTGAGGTTTTAGATTTAATTAAGTTTATCCCGTCTTTACCCTTTGATTTGATTGTGCCAAAAAACTCCTTATTCAACGCCATAACATTACCTCTAATTTGTGTTAATTCTCATAAATAATATATCACAAAACCAACCGCCATACAAGAGTCTTTCACCCTTTTCTGCTGCTCTTTTTTATGTGATTTTAACTAAAATGTGTGCAACGCGCGTGCAACCGGCGTGTAACGGAAACGAATTTAAGTGAATTTTACATTTTTTCATTTTGGAAACAAAAAGCCCTGAAACCCGCGTAAATAAAGGGTTTTAGAGCATTTTAGACAAAAATAAATCCGCCTTAAAAAAGGCGGATTTTTGGTCCGAGTGACAAGACTTGAACTTGCGGCCTCTTGACCCCCAGTCAAGCGCGCTACCA
>CACXEV010000048.1 GCA_902766755.1 Oscillospiraceae bacterium
AATAGCGATTACGCTAAAAGTTTTATAAGAGAAAATGATGTTAAGGGGCTTGAAGCACAGGTTTTTGCGGCACATAAGGCTTTATCGGATAAATCCGGTCTCGGAAACGATTTTCTCGGCTGGGTTGATTTACCTGTAAATTATGATAAAGATGAATTTGCCCGCATCAAGCGCGCTGCCAAGAAAATACAAGAGGATACCGATGTGCTTCTTGTTATCGGTATCGGCGGCTCGTATTTGGGCGCTCGCGCGGCAATAGAGTTTTTAAAGGGTCAAAATTATAACAGGCTGAGAGCCGGTGTGCCGGAGATTTATTTTACCGGTAACAGTATAAGCGGTTCAGCACTCAGCGATATAATTAAAATTTGTGAGGGCAAACGCGTTTCGGTAAATATAATTTCAAAATCGGGTACTACAACCGAGCCGGCGGTAGCATTCAGAGTGTTCAGGAAAATTCTTGAGGAGCGCTACGGCGAAAAGGAAGCGGCAAGCCGTATTTACTGCACAACCGATAAGGCGCGCGGCACATTAAAGGCTTTGGCTGACAGTAAGGGTTATGAGTGCTTTGTAGTGCCGGATGATGTTGGCGGCAGATTTTCGGTTCTCACGGCGGTAGGTCTTTTGCCGATAGCCGCGGCAGGTTGCGATATTGATAAGCTGATGAGCGGCGCGGCGGCAGCAAGGGAAGATTATGCGATTTGTGATATCGAGAAAAACCCCTGCTATAAGTATGCGGCTATAAGAAATGCGTTTTACAGAAAGGGCAAGGCGGTTGAACTGCTTGTGTCATACGAACCGAGATTTACAATGATGTCCGAATGGTTTAAACAGCTTTTCGGTGAGAGTGAGGGCAAGGATAATAAGGGACTTTTCCCGGCGTCCGTTATATTCTCTACCGATTTGCATTCTATGGGTCAGTTCGTTCAGGATGGCTCGCGCATTATGTTTGAAACCGTTGTAAATATCACCGATAACGGCAGTGATGTTTGTATCGAAGAGGAAGAAAACAACGGCGACGGGCTTAATTTCCTTGCAGGAAAAACGATGTCCTTTGTAAACCAAAAGGCATTTGAGGGCACCGTCCTCGCTCATACTGACGGCGGCGTTGCAAACCTCGTTATAACGGTAGATAAGGCGGACGAGGAAAACCTCGGCAGGCTCATTTATTTCTTTGAAAAGGCCTGCGCTATATCCGGCTATATGCTTGGAGTAAATCCGTTTGACCAACCGGGCGTTGAGAGCTACAAGAAAAATATGTTCGCTCTTCTCGGAAAACCCGGATATGAGGATATGAAAGCAGAGCTTGAAGCCCGTCTTCAAAAATAGGATAAAAACCGCTTTTGCGGTATAATATAAAGGAGTTGTTATAAATGATTAAACTTATAATCGGTAAAAAAGGCTCGGGTAAAACAAAAAGATTGGTTGACCTTGTAAATCAGGCAACAAATGAAAGCCTCGGCAATGTTGTTTGCGTTGAAAAAGGCGATACCCTTACCTTTTCCGTTACTCATAAGGCTCGCCTTATAGATGCGGATGCTTGTGCAATTTCTGGCTATGGCGAATATTACGGCTTGCTTGCCGGCATTAAGGCAGGCAACAACGATGTAACCCATATTTTTGGTGATGCAACCCTTCGCATAGGCACAAGGAATTATGAAGAGTTGGCAGATTTCCTCACGAGACTCAAAAATATCGAGGATGTAGAATTCCTCTTTACAGTATCTTGCGATGAAAGCGAGCTTCCGGCAAGAATTTTTGAGATTGCCGAAAAAGCATAAATACATAGTGTTAAAAGCAATTAACCGGTCGGGAAATCGACCGGTTAATTTTTTTGCCTGCTTTTTACAAAAAACTGTTGAAAAATAAAAAGATATATGTTAAACTTTTAACAAATAAGTAAAAAACAGTTGCATTTTATGGGGGTTAGTACTATAATGCTATTAAACTGGGGGAGTTTGGTGTTTATCATTCTCTTTTGATTATTTTTTTCGGAGGCGAAAATATGAATGTTGTGGCTTTAGCGGCTTCCGCCGCGGGCGAAATACCGAACTGGTTTGCCGTAACTATGGGGATAGGAACGGTGTTTGTAGGCTTGATTTCAATAATTATAATCTGCCTTATAACCGGTGTTGTTTGCGGTAACAAAAAGGAGCCTCAAACAGGTGCAAGCAAGCCACCTGTAAAGGCGGTAAAAAACGAAGATAACCGTGAGATAATTGCGGCGGTCTGTGCGGCGGCAGCCGAAGAAATGGGTGCTGATGTAAGCGCTCTTAAAGTAATTTCTTTTAAAAAAATACAGTGAGGAGAGAAAACAATGAAAAAATACAGAGTTAAGGTAAACGGAAGCGTTTATGAAATAGAGCTTGAGGAAATGACCGGCGCATCTGCCGCATCTGCCGCGCAGGCACCGGCGCAACCGCAAAAGGCTGAGCCTAAGGCATCCGGCGAGGGTGAGGAGATACAAAGTCCTATGCCCGGCAACATTTTATCCGTAAATGTTACGGAGGGTCAGTCGGTAAATAAGGGCGATGTTCTTATGATACTTGAAGCTATGAAAATGGAAAATGAGATTATGGCACCTGTATCCGGAACGGTTACGGGCGTTGTTGCAAAGGGCAGTGCTGTGCAAACAGGAACCGTACTTTGCACTATTAAATAATTTGGTGGTCTGTTATGCTTGAAAAAATACTTGATTTTTTGAAAAGCACGGGATTTTACCTGCTTTTCGGTAATCTTAAAGATAATTGGGGCTCACTTGTGATGATATTTGTTGCCCTGTTTCTTTTGTGGCTTGGTATAAAAAAGCAGTTTGAGCCGTTACTTCTTGTAGGTATTGCTTTCGGTATGCTTCTTACCAACCTTACGGCGTTTACGCCCTTTGATGCGCTTTATCATACTGATTTGTGGGCGCAGTTTATGGATGAGGGTAGCGAATTCTATCATTCTTACGGGCATATAATGTCCGAAGGGGGACTGCTCGATATTCTCTATGTCGGCGTTAAAACCTGTCTCTATCCCTGCCTCATTTTCATCGGCATAGGCGCTATGACCGATTTCGGTCCGCTTATTTCAAACCCGAAGTCGTTAATACTCGGTGCGGCGGCGCAGGTGGGTATATTTGTGACCTTCCTCGGTTGTGTTTATATGACATTTCCGCAGGAAGCTGCGGCTTCGATAGGTATTATCGGCGGAGCTGACGGTCCTACGGCTATTTATACCACGAGTAAGCTCTATCCGAATTTGCTCGGTCCGATAGCGGTTGCGGCATATTCTTATATGGCGTTGGTACCTGTTATTCAGCCGCCTATTATGAAGCTGCTTACAACAAAGAAGGAACGCCGCATAGTTATGAAACCGCTTCGTGCCGTTTCAAAAACCGAAAAGATTGTTTTCCCGATAGTGGTAACGATTTTCGTGGCTCTTTTGGTACCTTCGGCTACACCGCTTGTAGGTTGCCTTATGCTCGGTAACCTCTGGAAAGAGTCGGGCGTTTGCGAGCGACTTTGCAAGACCGCTCAAAACGAGCTTATGAACATAGTAACTATATTCCTCGGCATTTCGGTTGGCGCTACCGCTACCGCAAAGGCATTTTTAAATTTCAACACCCTTAAAATTATGGCGATGGGTGTTGCGGCATTTGCTATCGGCACTGCCGGCGGTGTGCTTCTCGCCAAGCTTATGAACCTGTTTACAAAGAATAAGGTAAATCCGCTTATAGGCTCTGCCGGTGTATCGGCGGTACCTATGGCGGCGAGAGTATCGCAAACGGTGGGTCAGAAAGAGAATCCGTCAAACTTCCTGCTTATGCACGCTATGGGACCGAATGTTGCCGGCGTTATCGGCTCGGCTATTGCCGCCGGTGTGCTTATAACACTGTTCGGATAAGGAGGAAAAATATGACTAAAAAACCTTTGTATATTACCGATACTATACTGCGTGACGCGCATCAGTCGCAGGCGGCAACACGAATGACCACCGAGGATATGATACCGGCGCTTGAAAGGCTTGATAAAATCGGCTACTGGTCGGTTGAATGTTGGGGCGGCGCCACATTTGATGCTTGTATGCGCTTTTTAAACGAGGACCCGTGGGAGAGGCTTCGCACGATAAAAAAGCACATGCCGAACACAAAGCTTCAGATGCGTTTCCGCGGTCAGAATATCTTAGGCTATAAGCATTATGCCGATGATGTTGTAGATGCTTTCGTTGCAAAATCGATTGAAAACGGTATTGATGTTATTCGTATATTCGATGCTCTAAACGATGTTCGCAATTTAAGGCAGTCTATTGAGTCCTGCAAAAAGCACGGCGGCATTTGCGAGGCGGCGTTAAGCTATACCGTAAGTCCTGTTCACAACGAAGAATATTTTGTAAACCTTGCAAAGACGCTTGAAAATATGGGCGCCGATGTTATCTGCATAAAGGATATGGCAAATCTGCTTTTGCCGTTTGATGCGTATTCACTCGTAAAGAAGCTTAAAGAGAATGTAAATGTGCCTATTCACCTGCATACGCATAACACAACCGGCACCGGAGATATGACCTATTTGATGGCGGCACAAGCCGGCGTGGATATAGTTGATACCGCGCTTTCTCCGCTTGCAAACGGTACTTCACAGCCTTCCACCGAAGCGCTTGTGGCTACCCTTAAAGGCACCGAGCGTGATACAGGATTAGACCTTAACGCACTTAGCGATGTTGCGGCGCATTTCCGCACTGTTGCTGATCGCCTTAAAAACGCCGGAATACTTGATCCTAAGGTGCTTTCAGTAGATACAAAAACCCTTATTTATCAGGTTCCGGGCGGTATGCTTTCAAATATGATAAATCAGCTTAAACAAGCCGGCAAAGAGGATAAGTACTATGAGGTGCTTAATGAAGTGCCGAGGGTGAGAAAAGATTTCGGCTTCCCGCCTCTTGTAACGCCGACAAGCCAGATAGTAGGTACTCAGGCGGTTATGAATGTAATTTCCGGCGAGAGATACAAAATGGTACCGAAGGAATCCAAGGGACTTCTTCGCGGCGAATACGGTAAGCTACCCGGTGAAGTTAATGAAGAGGTAAGGAAAAAGGCTATCGGGAATGAAAAGGTTATCACCTGTCGCCCGGCAGACCTTATAGAGCCTGAGCTTAAAAAATATGCCGAAGAAATGAAACAGAAGGGCATAGGAAAAAGTGAAGAGGATGTTTTAAGCTACGCTCTTTTCCCGGCTGTTGCCGAAAAGTTTTTTGC
>CACXEV010000049.1 GCA_902766755.1 Oscillospiraceae bacterium
ACCTTGTGACATAGTCTTTTGAGTCCATAAATCTATCGTTTATAAACTGTATATCACGGTTAGTAAGCGGCTGGGGTCCTTTGAGAACATTCAGCATTTCCTTTGATGCTTCGCGGTCGGTAGAATACCGGTTGAGCGCGCAAACCGAAAGCGCCGCGACCTTAAACGGATCGCTTAAATCAAATTCCGGTAAAGAACGCATTTCGTCTACATTCTGCGGCAGTGCCGAAATGCTTACATTATTTGTTTTTGCACTGCTCGTTACCGCGGTTTTAGCCGCACTTACAGCACTGTTCGCCGCCTTGTTCACTTCGCTTTTAATCAGATTTTCCGCCTGTCTTTTAAGGCTGTCAAAAAGTCCCATAACTCTCTCCTTACGGCTTCGGTTTTCCGCAACTCTGGCAGAAGTTACCGGTATTTTGTGTTCCGCACTCGCAGGTCCAGCCGGTGTTCTTAGGCTTTCCGCAGTTTGTGCAGAAGTTGCCGGTGTTCTGTGCTCCGCACTCACACACCCAGCCGCCTGCCGCTGCAGGTTGAGTAGCCGAAGCCGCCTGAGCATTCTGCTGAGCGCCCATAGCATAGAGATTTTGAGCGCCCATAGCACCTGCGGCGTTCATCGCCATACCCATACCCATAAAGCCTGCCATTGCACCGTTTTGATTTCCTGCGGCAGTTCTCATAGCATCCGCGGTAGCGCCTGTGAGGGTTGCCGCCGCCATGGTAGGATCGCGAAGTATCGCCGCGCGCTGAGCGTTTTTGATAAGCTCCTGATCCTCTTCGGGAAGCGTTACACTGCCGAGAGCAACAGTTACAACCTCAAGACCGCGCAGGTCGCGCCACTTATTTGAAAGCTCCTCGTTCATAGCGGTTTCAAGCTCGGTGTTGTGCGTTACTATCTCGTTTGGTCTGAGTCCCAAAGCGGAAAGCTTACCGAACGCCGGCTGAAGAGCGCTTATAAACTCGGTTTTAAGCTGAGTATCAATATTTTCCCTTAAATATTCATCCTGAACATTGCCGCAAACATTTGTATAAAAGAGCATAGGATCGGCAATTCTGTATGAATAAACACCCGATGCGCGAACGGATACATCTATATCAAGATTTATATTCTTATCAACTATTCTGAAAGGTATCGGATTAGGTGTGCCGAATTTATTGTCGATAAGCTCTTTGGTGTTGAAATAATATACGCGTTGGTCCTTGCCGGTATCGCCGCCGAAGGTGAAACGCTTACCGATAGTCTTAAATGTTTCTTTAAGGCTGTCCCCGAGTTTGCCTGTAAAAATGCTCGGTTCGGTTGAAGTATCATAGGTGAACTGACCGGGCTCGGCGCAAAACTCTACTACCTTGCCCTGTTCAACAATTATCATACACTGGCCGTCTGCTACGGCAATGCCTGAACCGTTTGAAATGATATTGTCATTCCCTTTGGTGTTCGATGAACGCGAAGATGTGCGCTTTTGTCCCTTTGTCATCATAACATCTGCACTCATTGCGTCACAATAGAAAAATTCTTTCCACTGGTCGGCAAGGGTGCCGCCGAGTGCGCCTATTCCTGCTTTAATAAGTCCCATAATTCTTCCTCCTGATATTTTTGTTTATATAATTTGATTAAAAGCTTCTGCCGCCGGATGAATAACTGCCGCCGGAGGAAGATCCGCTCGAATAAGAGGAACCGCCGCCACCGGATCCGCCGGATTTCTGCTTTTCGGTTCTTGTAACCGTTGAATAAAGGTAATAAACCTGCTTGTTGCGAAGGTCAAAGCTACCCGGCACAAGATACTCGTGAGCATCAACGGGAGATACTACCTTCATAGCCTTTCTACACCTTGCGAGATGCATACCTCCCACAACAGCGCCTATTATTACAGCAACAACAATGGTTGTGAATATATTACTGTCTTTATCGCTATCGTCCGCATAATCGTCAGAATAGTTTGCCTCATAATCCTCATAATCGGCAAAAATCAAATCTTCAGTAAGCTCTCCGCCGTTCTCGAACAGTTCTTCAACAAACGCAATATGCTTTAAATAAGCCTCATAGTATCTGCCGGCGCGAATGTCGGCATCAACCATTTCGTCTATCTGAAATGTCACATAAGAAGTGAAAATTGACTCATAAGAGTTTATCGAGGTGGTGCGCCAGCAACGGTTGCCCTCTTCAAATGATATGTAAAACACTACCGCGCCATATTCTTCTCCCACACCGTATCCGCCGAAATGCAGGAAATCGGAAGAATACTCTTCAGGGGTAAGCCCGTGGTTGTTATCATCAGTAAAAAGCGCGTAGCCTATACCAAGATTTTCCACCACTTCGCTGATACGCTCGTTTAAAACCGCTTCCTCTTCGTCAGAGAAAAGGTCCGCATCATCCACAACGCGGCGCGGATTTTCCGCGTGGAAATCCGAGAACTCGGAAAAGTCACCCTTATAATACCAGTCCGGCATAGTATCCGCAAAAGCAGGCAGGCAAAAAAACAATGAAAGCATTACGCAAATTATAAAACAAAATAATCTTTTCATTTTCCCACCTCACCTTGTCAAAAAGTAGGCTATCGTGCCGCCTATTGCCGCCGCAACGGCAAAGAAAGAACTAAAATGCAAAAAAGATTTCAGTTTACTTATCGGCAGCTCGCCTACAACCTTACCGGTCTGTCCGTTCACGGCAAAACGATAATTTTTGCCCTTGTATGTAAGATTTAGCAAGTAAACCGGCAAAAGCACATATTTAACCGAGGGGTCAACGAGTTTCAAATTGGAGCTTTTTACCGAAGCACTTTGAAATTCCGAAGTGCAACCGCTGAAAACATCTGCGGCGCTCGTTTGCATACGGGTTGAAGCACGAGGCAGGCTTTTATCCGGGTCCTCATCAAATCTATCAGCCATAAAGCCCGAAAGAAAAGCTGGGTCAAAGCCTTTAAGACCCGAATAATCAAACGGCTCTAATGCATCCATAAGGTCGTTATCCATTTTTTCGCTGCCGTCTACCGGAATTTTTTCAAACCGCATAGCGCCGTCAAGCGCTACAAGATAATGCTTTGTTTCGGTGTAATTGTATTTTGAATCGCTATAATGATGGATATTCTCAGCATTGAAATTTATGTTACCGTCAATACCCGAATCAAACAACCAGAAAGGTACATATACCCCCTGAATTTTGCCGAGCTTGTGCTCGGCTTTAAAGTCGTTAGGCAATAGCTTTTTACCCTTGAAGTGATTTTTAACCGCCTCAATAGCCGACTTCTTATCCACCGAAAACGGTATTACCGCGTTAGGTTTTATTGAGCCTGTAAGCTGCTCGTTTATGATAACCTCGTTATCACAGTACGGGCAGTGTGTTGCGGCGGTGGTACCGTCTGTTTCAATAGCGGCACCGCAGGATTTGCAGACATAAACACGGGTGTTTTCAAGCTTCTCGTTTTCGCTTTCAAATCCGCTTTTATAGTCGCCCCAATTAAAGCACTCACCGGAGTTTTCCTCGGAAAACTTTTTAACAGCATCCACCTCAAACTCATTACCGCATGCCGCGCAGGTGAGCTTTCCGCTCGGGTCATAGGTAAGCGGTGAACCGCAGGCAGGACATTTGTAGGACATAGTCTTTTCTTCAACCATACCATACCACCTTTGTTTTCTTCATTTTATATTTATTGCAAGTCACTGTCACTAAATTGCAAACTATATAGTTTTTT
Organism: Oscillospiraceae bacterium; assembly: GCA_902766755.1. Lineage (GTDB taxonomy): Bacteria > Bacillota > Clostridia > Oscillospirales > Acutalibacteraceae > UBA737. The sequence continues at coordinate 3,690 of CACXEV010000049.1, forward strand.
ATAAATTCCGTCGGTTTTCATAAGTTCTTCGTGGGTACCGCGCTCGGTAATTTTACCGCCGGTTACAACGGCTATTTCGTCAGCACCGCGAATTGTCGAGAGCCTGTGCGCTACAATAAGCGTTGTGCGCCCTATACACAGCTCATCAAGTGAATTTTGAATAAGCACTTCTGTAGTGTTATCAAGCGCGCTTGTGGCTTCATCCAAAATAAGTATCGCGGGGTTTTTTAAAAACACTCTCGCTATGCTGAGCCTCTGCTTTTGTCCGCCCGAGAGCCGCACACCGCGCTCGCCTATCTCGGAATCATATCCGTTTTCGAGCGTCATAACAAAATCGTGGATGTTAGCGCGCTTCGCCGCTTCGATAACCTCGCTATCAGTAGCATCCGGTCTGCCGTAGAGTATATTTTCTTTAATAGTTCCGGCAAAGAGGAAAACATCCTGTTGGACTATGCCGATATTTCTTCTCACTGAATCAAGGGTGAGCTTTCTGATATCCATACCGTCTATCAAAATCTCTCCGCTGCCCTCAGAGAGCTTATAAAAATTCGGAAGCAGGTGGCAAATGGTGGTTTTACCGCCGCCGGAGGGACCTACAAGCGCCAGCTTTTCACCCTGTTTTATTTTAAGGCTCACATTGTTAAGCACATCTTTTGAATCATTATAAGAATATGTAACATTTTTAAATTCTATCTCGCCTTTAACATCTTTAAGCTCGACAGCATCCGGCGCATCGGTTTCAGGCTTTTCATCCATAATCTCAACAAACCGCTGAAATCCGCTTACACCGTTTTGAAATTGCTCCATAAAGCCTATCAGTATGTTTACCGGGCTTATAAAGACATTTACCGATACGATAAAGGTTGAATAGTCCCCGAATGATATTCTGCCGGCATAGAGAAACAATCCGCCGGCTATAAGAATTATAACATTAAACACATCGGTTACAAACGAGGTTGAGGAATGAAACCTGCCCATAGCCTTGTATGCGCTTTTTGAAGCGGATACAAACTGTTCGTCTCCTTTAGCAAACTTTTCTTCCTCTGTAAGAGCATTCGTATAAGCCTTTGTAACACGAATTCCTGTAATACTGCTCTCAACCGCGGCGTTTATTACGGCGTTGCTCTTTCTCCTGTCCTTAAACGCTTGGCGCATAGCTTTTCTGTAATGCCTCGACACAAATATAAGTATCGGCACGCAGGCAAATATTATAAGTGTCAGTATCCAATCAATAGTTAAGAGATAGATGAAGGACAGGATTATCATAATAGAGCTTATAAGGATATTTTCAGGACCGTGATGCGCAAGCTCGCAAACTTCAAAAAGATCGCTTGTGATTCTCGTCATAATCTGACCGGTTTCGTTATTATCATAAAAAGAATACGGCAGTCTTTCAAGGTGTGAGAATAAATCCCGTCTCATACGCGACTGCATTTTCACTCCTATCATATGCCCGTAGTACTGGACAAAATACTGCAAAAACATCCTTGCTATGTATAGAATCAATACGATAATACCGCTTATAACAATAAGGCGGTATGACTTATTCGGTATGTAATCGTTTAACATTCTGTTAGTAACTATCGGATAAACCATACCGAGAAGTGAAATAAGCAGTGAGGCTATCATATCAAGCGCTAACATCTTTTTGTGCGGACCGTAATAACTGATAAATCGTTTTAACATAAATTACCTCTAAGTATAAGTAGTGTTTATGTAATTATACAAGCGTTGTTATATTAAGTCAATCAATAGTTAAAACCGATTTGAATTTTTTTGTCGAAAATCAACCTATTTTGCTAACTTTTTCTTGCTTTTTTGCTCTAGTGTGTTAAAATGGTAGCGATAACCTGATTTCTCCATAAATCAAGAAAGGTTGTAGAGATGAGAGAGAGTAAAATAAGAGCGGCTTTAAGATTTTTTCTTACTGTATTTCTTGGTGTTGCAATAAATATTGCTATCGTGGCAATAGCTCATGCAAGCGGCGCTAAAATTTATTTTTCCGCCTTGGGTACTGCCTTAGCGGCGGTTTTCGGGGGCACTGTTCCCGGTGTTCTCACCGGCTTTTTCACTTCGGCAATTGGAATGGCTTTCGATTCGTTAAATCTCTATTTTTGCCTGGTTGATGTGATTTTTGCGATGATTGTTGCAATTTTTGCAAAACACAAATTTTTCAAGCGTTTATTATACACAATATTAAGTGCTCTTGCGCTTTCGGTCTTATGTTCTGCTTTAAGCACGACTGTTTATTGGCTGATACATGGCTTTGATTTTGGCGGCGGCGTTGTTGCACCGATGGCAAAGTGGTTATGTGCAAATTATAAAATCGGTAAACTGTTAAGCCTGTTTATTTCGTATCTCTATATCGAAGGTTTAAGCAAATTTATATCATTGATTGTTACATTTGTTATCTATAAGCTTGTCCCGGTTAGTTTCAAAAAGTCTGTTATGCCCACTACTTTGAGGTACAGAAGGCAGAGAACAGATAAAAGCAGTTTTTCCATCGGCACTAAGTTTGCCGCTCTAATTTTTGCTACTGAAATTTTGCTTGGTGCCTTAACGGCTACTACATCATATTTTATATACCGCAACATTGCGGTTAATAACTATGCGGATAAATGCCGCGGTGTTTCGGAAATATTGGCTTCGTATATTGACGGTAACGCTGTTGATAGATATCTTGAAGGAGGCAGAGGCGCAGAAGGTTATAAGGAAATCGAGAAGCGGTTTTATGATATACAGGCGGCATTTCCGAGAGTAGAATATGTATATGCATATAAGATTATGGAGGACGGTTGCCATGTCGTGTTCGATATTGACAGTGGCGATATTGAGGGCAGAGAACCGGGCTCCGTAGAGCCTTTTGATGAAATGTTTGAAGAGTATATTCCGGCACTGCTTAACGGCGAGAAAATTCCCCCGATTATTACGAAAGACTCTTACGGTTGGCTTCTCACGGTTTATACGCCTGTTTATAATTCGGTGGGCGAATGCAAATGCTATGCGGCGGCTGATGTTCAGATAAACCGTATAAATAATGATATTGCAATATTTATTGCCAAAACACTTGCGGTATTCTTCAGTGTCTCGGCTATAATAATCGTAATAATAAACGAGCTTATAAGCAGAAAAATTATTTATCCTATAAACAGTATGGCAAGAACGGCAAGCAGCTTTGCTTTTTCAATTGATGATAATCTTGAGGACGGCGTATCGTGTATTACGGCCCTCAATATTTCGTCAAAGGATGAAATCGGCGATCTTTATACATCGCTTGTTAAAATGGCAAGTGATACTTCCACTCACATCAAAGAGGTTGAACATCAAGCGGAAGTTATAGAAAGAATGCAGGAGTCTATTATTATGGACTTTGCCGAGATGGTTGAAGCGCGTGATAAGTGCACAGGCGACCATATTAAAAAGACCTCATATTATGTAGGTGCCATTGCGGAAGAAATGCGTCGCGAGGGAATGTATCCGGGGATATTAAGCGACGAATATATCCACCATTTAAAGCGCAGTGCCCCGCTTCATGATGTCGGTAAAATCAAGGTTTCGGATACAATACTTAACAAACCCGGAAGGCTTACCGAAGAAGAGTTTAACATTATGAAAACTCACACTACCGAGGGTGAACAAATCCTTAAAGGCTCTATGGCATTTGCTCAGAATTCGGATTACCTTAAAGAAGCGGCAAATATGGCGGCCTATCACCACGAATGGTGGACGGGTAAGGGCTATCCTTACGGGCTCAGCGGTGAGGATATACCCCTTAGCGCGCGTATAATGGCGGTGGCTGATGTGTTTGACGCATTGGTTTCACGCAGAAGCTATAAAGAGCCTTTCAGCTTTGAAAAGGCAGTTGAAATTATAAAAGAGGAGTCGGGCACGCATTTTGACCCGGATGTTGTTAAGGCATTTCTTAATATCTGTGAACAGTTTAGAACAGATATTAAATAAAGGTTTAATAAATACGGCGCCGCAGGATATTTCCTGCGGCGCATATTTTATTTGCAAAAAACATGATTTCCTATGGTTGTAATTACAGGTCTTGAACGTATCCACCGGCTTGTGGCAGTTTTAGGATTATAATAATAAATTGCGCCTCCGCTGGGGTCGAGTCCGTTTAAAGCGTCACGCGCGGCAGTATAGGCGCTCGATGATACAGGCTGATAAAACTGACCGTCGTTAAGGCAGGAAAAAGCTCCGTTTTGATAAATCACTCCCGAAATAGTATCAGGGAAAGACGGATGCTCAACACGGTTTAAAATAACCGCACCTACCGCCACCTGACCTAAATAAGGCTCGCCTCTGGACTCTGCGGATATTATACGGGCAAGAAGGTTATAGTCGTTTGAAGAGTACCCGCCCGATGATGATATACCGAGTGCCCTAAGCGTTTGGGGGCCTGCTATACCGTCAACCGTGAGTCCTTGAGCCTTTTGGAAATTTTTTACTGCCGAAAGGGTTTTTGAACCGAAAATACCGTCAACAGCACCGGTGTAATATCCTCTGCTTTTAAGGGCTTTTTGAATAGAGGTGACTTCACTCCCCACAGAGCCCATTCTCGATAGCGCCGTAACCGACATACAAAGAAGGCAGGAAACTGTAAGCGCTACAATTATAATTTTAAAGATTTTATTCATATTATCACCTTCGCTTGTATTGTTTACAAACAGAGGTATTTTATACATTTAATCTTTTCAGACAAAAACAGAAAAAATACAACGCTTTATTTTGACAAATTTAATGCCGTACAGGTTATATAATTTAATAAAAATCATATATCGGCGGTGTTAAAAATGAGAGACGTTAAAATACTCACCTCGGGCAGACAAAAATTCAGCAAAGCTGATGTTCGCGTTGCCGTACTTTACCATCTTGCCGCCGCGGCGGTGGGGCTCGTTCTGTGCCATGCGGTATTTTTTAATAAATATATGCCGCTTGGCGTATCTTTTTTAGCAGGCGTATCTCCGGTGTATATGCCGAGTGCCGCAATAGGCGTACTCCTCGGCTATTTTATACCCGGAATCAGCGTATCCGGATTCAGATACATAGCAGCCTGCCTTGCCATAATATCTGTAAGATTTATAATTTCTTTTAACAAAAAGCTAAACACAAACCCTCTCTTTGCCGCCCTTATCGCGGCAGTTTCGGTATCAATCACCAGTGCCGTATCGTTCAGCGGTATTAAAGCGGATATTACTCATATTGCTCTTGAAGTTATGATAGTTGCGGCAACCGCCGTTATAATAAGCAGAACCTTCGCTTTTTTACCAAATTTATACAGAGGACTTTCAAACGAGGAACTTGGCTGTCTTTTGACGACAGCGAGTATGTTAATCATATCTCTTTATGATATTTCGCTTTTCTCGGTAACGCTAAGCGGCATTTTAATTGTAGCTTTAATACTGACATCGGCAAAATACGGCAGTATTCCTGCCGCCGCCGCAACCGCCATATCTGCGGCAGTTTTAATGTTTTTTTCCGGCAGACCGGCTCAGATATGCTTAATATACACGGTATCTGCCCTTATATGCAGTCTTATAACATCGCTTGGCAAGTATATTCAGTTGTGTGCATTCTTTACCTGCTGTGTTGTTTTCACTCTTACTCTTGAACCTAACGCTCCCGTAGCCGCGTTTATAACCGAAGTGTTGCTCGGATGCATAGTTTTTGCTCTTATTCCTAAAAGTGTAGGTATAAAGCTCGGGAAAATACTCACCTGTTTTCCGCAAATCAGTGTAAACAACGATTTAAGCAAAGCGGTTACAATAAGGCTGAAAGAGGCGGCGGCAGGTATAAAAGATGTTAAAATAACTGTAGACGAAGTAGCTTCCCGACTTGAAGGCATAAACACTCCGGGATTTTCAAATGTTTTATCGGAAATAAAGGAAAACGCTTGTGCCGCCTGCAAAATGCATACAAAATGCTGGCAGACAAAAAAAGATGCTACCCTTGACAGCATTTTAAAAATGATAAAGCAAATAAAAGCCAATAAGTTTGTAAATGCTGACAATATGCCGCATGAATTTAAAGACATTTGTTTAAGACCGCAGGAATTCTGCGAAAGCCTGAGGCAAAGCTTCTTATCCTACAACTCCTTTGCCGAAGCAAACGGCAGAATTCAGCAAATACGACAGGCAATAGGCGACCAGTTTGAGGGTATCTCTACTATGTTAAGCGAGCTATCCGAGGATTTTTCATCCGGTGTAAGATTTGACAATGCCGCGGCGCTTACAGCCGTATGTGCCCTTAAAAACTTAGGCGTTATTGCGGACGAATGCAGTGCGCCTGTTGATAAATACGGAAGAATGCAGATAAATTTGAAACTCTTAAAATCAAATGACACCGTACTCAACAAAAGAGATATTATGAGGGCTTTATCCCTCTCCTGCGAACGCAATTTTTCACCCCCGGTAATAAAAAAATCATCGGGAGAAACCTTTATAAGCGTGAGCGAGAGAGCAAAGCTTCGTGTTGATATAGGCGTATGCCAAAAAAGCGCAAAGCCGGGCGATATGTGTGGAGATGCATATTCCTATTTTTCTGACGGAGCCGGTCACTTTATAATAATACTCAGCGACGGTATGGGTACAGGCTCGCGTGCGGCAGTTGATTCGGCAATGGCATCGGGGCTTATCGGCAGGCTTATCAAATCGGGATTTGGATTTGACTGTGCGCTTAAAATACTTAATTCTTCGATGTTGTTTAAGTCTACCGACGAATCGCTTGCCACTATGGATATTGCAGAGATTGATTTATATAACGGGCAGACAAATCTGTTTAAGGCCGGTGCCGCGCCTACATTAGTGCGGCGTTCCGGTCGCACAGGCAAAGCAACAAGCACTTCTATGCCTATAGGGATACTTTCGGATGTTGCGTTTGACAAGGCATATATTAAGCTTTCTGCAAACGATATATTAGTGCTTTTATCCGACGGAGCAACCGTCACAGGAACAAAGTGGATAAGAGAGGAACTTGAGCAAGCCGGCGAATGTTCCGCGCAAAGCCTTGCCGACAGGCTCTGCACTTTGGCGGCAAACCGCCGAACCGACTCACATGCCGACGATATAACCGTAATAACCGCTATAATTAATTAGTATAGACAGACTAACAGGTGTGCAAATTCTAACCTGTCAGTCTGTCAAAAAAAAATTTTACGCAGATGCGCGGTGGAAACCGCGCATTATGTTTTTCCGGCGACAGGTGCCAATTAAGGCACCTGTTTTTTTATATGCCACCTTGAATATATAGCTTTTTTATGTTAATATAAAAATTGAAATGAGGGTGGATGAATGGAAACCGTAAAAATACTTCACTGCGCCGACCTGCATATAGGCGCCGCGCAGACTATGCTCGGAGAAAAGGGGCAAACTCGCCGTTTTGAGGCGCTTATTACATTTGAAAACATACTAAGTCTTGCAAAAGAGAATTCTGTACGGCTTATTCTTATAGCCGGTGATTTATTCTGCTCAAATTCGGTTGAACGGTCAGCAGTAAACCGGGTTGTTGAATGCATTTCCGCTATACCTGAGATACAGGTGGTATTTTCCGCCGGAAATCACGACCCGTATAACTCTTCATCCCCTTTTTTTAATATAAAGCTTCCCGATAATTTCCATATACTCCCCGATACTGATTCGGAAATATATTTTGAAAACTTAGGAACCAGGGTATACGGCAGGTCTTTTAGTGATACTTATATGTCAGGCGAGGCGCGATTTGCTCTTGAAGCAAACGAACAAAGCATAAATATAATGTGTCAGCACGGTGAGATTAAATCCGACTTGTCATCAAACTATAACTCAATTACAAACGAATTTATAGAAAACAGCAATATGGATTATATCGCCCTCGGACATATACATAAGCGAACCGAACCGGCAAGGCGGAAAAACACGTATTTTGCCTACAGCGGTTGTGCGGAAGGTTCGGGATTTGACGAGCTTGGTGACAAGGGTGTTTATATCGGTAACGTAGGAAAAGGTGTTTGCGAGCTTGAATTCTTTAAAACATCTCTTCGCACACATGAGTCGGTGGAAATTGATGTTTCAAACTGTGAGGACAATCCCGCGGCGGCGGAAAAAATCATAGGGGAGCTAAAAGAAAAGTACGGTGACGGTTTTGCCGATAATCTTTATAAAATAATTCTTACCGGCGATATTCCGGACGGTCGTTTTTTCGATTTGGGAGAAATAACGAGCCGACTGGCTCAAACCCTTTATTTTGTAAAGGTTAAGGATAATACCGAGGTAATGCACGATCTGGAAATATTAAAAGCAGAAAAATCGCTTAAAGGTGTTTTTGTTTCATTAATGCTTGAACGCATAGCAGAAAATCCCGACAACAAGCTTTTAAAGGAAGCTTTGAAGATCGGTCTTAAGGCATTTTCTTCGGAGGTGGGATACAATGAAGATCAATAAAATTTATATAAATGCCTTCGGAGGCATTAAGGATTTCACTCTCGATTTATCCGACGGTTTTCAGATAATTTACGGAGAAAATGAAGCCGGCAAAACTACCATTTGCGAATTTATAAAGTCAATGTTTTACGGCACCGGAAAGCGAACCGCGGGACAAAATATCAGCACCAGAGAAAAATATGCCCCGTGGGACGGTACACCCGCGAGTGGACGAATTTATTTTGAACATTCAAACCGCGATTTTTTTATAGAACGCGAGTTCAGAAAATCGGATTCAACCGATAAAGTAACTATAACCGATATTGCCACCGGAAAGAGTGAAAGTTGCCCGTCTGATATAGGAAAAACACTTTTCGGAATAAGTGTAGGGGCATTTGAAAAGTCGGTGTTTATAGGTAACATGCCGGAAATTACGGCAGATGCCGAGTCTTCAAGCGAATTAAACCAGAGACTTTCAAATGCTGCATTTACAGGCGAAGACGATATTTCTTACGCAAAGATTTTAAAGAGAATTGACGACGCGAGGTTTAAACTCATTTCAAAATCAGGCAGGACAGGAAGCTGTGTATCCGATAGAGCCGAGCTTGAAAATCTTACAAATAAGCTGTATGAATCGGAAAACCAATCTGTACGCAAACAAGAAATACTGAAAGCTGTAAAAATTACTGATGAAAAAATCAAATCCGTCGATTTAAAGCTTTCTGCGGCAAGCGAAATTCTTTCACGCGCAAAAGATATAGAAAATTCACAAAAGTTAAAAGAATATATAGAGCTTAAAGAAAAGCTTGACGATATAACAAACAAGCTGACTTTATCTGACGGCACCGTTGCCGATGAGATGTTTCTTAAAAAATTCGAATTCGGCTTTTCAAAGCTCGATAATATAAAGGAAAAAATAGCGGAGGGCGAAGCCGAGCTTGCAGTTTTAAAAAAAGCGGCAATGCGGCTTGATACCTCCTCTCCCGAACAAATAAACGAGAGTTTATTAAAATCCCAAGAAGACCTTAAAAATCTTGAAGGCGAAGAGGCAAATAAAACTCTCGAGTGCGAAGCTTTAAACGCTGAAATCGAGTCTCTTAACGAACAAATACGAATAATGGAAAATAAAAAGAAAGCAGTAAATCCCGTTTTGCTGATAATAGGTATCGTAGGGTTTATTTGTGCCGGCGCCGTTTATTTCAGCACAAGCGGAGTAGTTGTTTCTGCTATTATAGCGGCGGCAGCGGCAATACTTACGGTTTTGAGTTTTGTTTTAAGACCTGCGGATGTTTCCGCCAAAAACAAACAGGCGGCTCTTTTAAGCAAAACACAGGCTGAACTGAAAACCAAAAAAGCCGAAATTTTAATGATACAAAGTCAAAAAAACAATCTTTCTTCACAAATACAAAGCCTCAATCTTTCACTTAATTTTGAAATCGGGCAACAACAAAAAGTAAAGGATTTAGAAAATAAGTTAGAAGAAAAGAAATCTGCATACAACGAGGAAAAACACAAAGTTATGAGATTTTTCGGCTTGCCGGAGGATACGGATATAGAAAGTCTTAAAGAAACCACAGCGGATTTAAGCAAAAAAGCCGAACAGCAAAAGCAGATTAAATTAAGGCTTTTATATCTCGACCGGGATTTGGGCGGTATTTCGTACGATGAAGCGAGAGAAAAAGTTGCCGCCGTCAATTCTCCGGATGATATTGATATTGAAGCACAAAAGCAGGCGGCAGAAAAACTAATGGCGGAAAAAAGCGAACTTCGCGAAGCAAAAGCACGCCTTGAAACTGAGCTTAAAACCGCGTTCCGCAACATACCCGACCCTCAAGACCTGCGCCGGGAGATAGAAGTGTATCGGGAAAGAGTGAGTGCAAAACAAGAGTTTTTTGATGCCGCAACCGTTGCCGCAGAGGTTTTGGAACAAAGCCTTATAAAAGCAAGGCAGAGCTTCGGCGGTTTACTCGAGGATGAAACGCTTGATATTTTTAAAGGCATAACCGGCGGAGCATACGATTTAATTACAGTGTCAGACAGGTTTGATATGGCGGCTGAAAAAAGCAATGTTTTCGGTACACACGGGCTTGAATACTCAAGCCGCGGCACCAAAGACCAGGCATATCTTGCCTTACGACTTGCCATAGGCAAACTAATTACCGGCAAGGAACCCCTGCCGGTAATACTGGATGACTCTCTGAGTCAATATGACGATAAGCGTTTTTCGCTGGCGCTTAAGTTTTTAAAATCTTATGCGGAAAAATCTCAGCTTTGTCTTTTTACCTGCCACAACGCAGTTTGCGAAGAGGCTGAAAAAGAAGAAATCAGAGTTGTAAGAATATAAAAACCAAGTCCCGGAAGGGGCTTGGTTTTTTTATTATCGTTTTGCTCTGTAATGACCTTGTTTGTTGGCATACATCTTTCTGTCAGCTTCTTTCAGATACTGTGAAACCTTAACTGTAGGATCTGTGCAAAGTATGCAACCTAAGGAAAGCGATAAAACATATGGTCTTTTTTGCGCCTTGCACTCTGCTTCAACTCTGTGGCGGATATCGGCCATAACCATATCCGGTTCGGTATCGCCGCTTTTTGTAGGCCTCCACGCCCAAACAAATTCATCTCCGCCGTATCTTGCGGCAAAACCGTTGTATGCTTCGGCGCTTTTCTTTACCGCATCAGAAAAAATCATAAGCGCGCAATCGCCCTCGTAGTGACCGTATTCATCGTTTATTTGCTTAAATCCGTTTATATCGCCCATAAACAGATAAACAGGGTCATCCTCGGTGGCGTTTTTAATTTCTTCGCCTAAAAACATTTCCGCTCTTCTGCGGTTATTCATACCGGTAAGCGCATCTGTGTAAATGTTTTCCTGCTGAATGTTTATAAAGGTGTAAAAAATCACGGCAAATATAGCTACCGGTATTACAGTGGCATTATGCAGCTTATCGTCAATTATAACCCAGAATATCAAAAACAGCGTAATAAGGAATGTGTTAATGGCTCTTCTTTTTGCACGGGCAGTTCCCTTGGTTTTTGAATTTAACACGGCAACCCTTAAAATTACCAAAAAGTACAGGCTAATAATTATATGAATGAGATAATATGCCGGACCTTCAATTATATGCCGTCCCGCATCAATATCAAATAATAATCCGTTAAATATAGAAATAATCAGCAACACTGCTATAGCCGCGAATGGTACAATACCGATAATCATTACCGCGCGGTTATTACCCGTGTCAACCTCAAAATGCTCCATCATAACCATATAATAACAAAACACCGTGAACGATAGGGATAAAAACATCAAAAGCATAGCGGTCTTATAAATTGGTGCCGATAGATGTATTATCCCGTATTCCTGAAGTGTTTGAATATTAGCGAAGATAACATACACCTGAAATGCCACAATAAACATTTTAAAGCTGATATACTCGACGTTTTTCATAATATCGGAAGAAACATGTAAAAAGATATAACCGGAGAAAACCAAAATAGAAAGACCAAAAACGAGGTAAATGCTTATAAACGAATGTAAAATGCCCTGCATTAAACCAGCTCCTTTCCTTTTCTCTTATTTTTTACAGAAAATATTATGCCGGCTATAAAAAGCCCTGCTTCAAAAGCAAGGATACCTGCAGGTATATCATATATTACATGTTGCTTTACAAAAAGTACGGACAAAAATACCAAACAGGAAAATACCGCATTAAATATCTTAACCGGCACAGGCACCCGTTTTACCGAGAACAGCATCCGCATTACACCCCAGCTGAACAAACAATGAATCGACGGAAAAAGATTAAGCGGTGGATTATCCGCTGCAAAAATAAACCTTACGAGCGTTCCCGTAAAACCGCCTCCGGAATACTCCGGACGGATAGCCATAATTGTAGGAAACGCGACAAAAATTATACCGGCAATAATGTTGCCCACTGATATACCGATACAGTAATAATCTGATTTTTCTCTATCAATAAGCATTACCGACAATATACATACTGCCCACTGCAAAAAGGCCAACACATATATGTATATGAATCCGGGTAAAAACGGAATTTTTTTATCAAAAGCCGTAGCTATATCCATAATCCTGTTATCACTTAAAAACGGACGCGTTAAAAAGCTAACCGCCAAATTAGTGATCAAAGTTAATATCGGCGGTATTATATTTATTCTTTTAAAAAAGCTTTTTTCAAACAGAAAAATCACCTTAATATCATATTTACATGTTCATTCTAACACTCGGCTTAATAAAAATAAATAGTTATAATATGGCAAATTGCAATATTTTTTTTGATTTTTTTGTGTTTTTTCACCAAAGTTTAAAGACCGCCGGATAAAAACGGCGGTCTTTATAACTCTAAGCTCTATAATAAATGTCAGAGTAATAAAACAAATTCTTATTTCCTTGCTTTTTTCTTTGCATCAAGCTTGCCGCGCCACACTACCCACAACGGGCCTGCGATAAAGAGGGAGGACACGCAACCCGAAAGGAGTCCGAAGGTCATCGGGATTGCAAAGGTGCGAAGGGATGAAAGACCGTAAAGCTCAGATACCACAACAATAGTGAGAACCGCAAGCGAAGTTGTAACAGAAGTTACTATGTTACGCGTTAAAATACCCGAAATACTGAGGTTCATATTCTGCTCGGTAGTAAGATCCGGATAGAGCTTTTTGTTTTCTCTTACGCGATCATAACAAACTATCGTATCGTTAAGCGAATAACCGAGAATGGTAAGCACTACCGCGATATAGTTTGAATCGATCTGAAGCCTGAAAATAATGCAGGTAACAAAGGTTACCATAAGGTCAAGCACCAAAGCGCAAAGAGCTGTAAGTGCCGCGGTGATACCGCCTATCTTCTTAAATCGGATGCCCACATAAACCACTACGAGCGCCGCCGCAATGAGTACCGCGACAAGGCTTTTAAGGAAGAATGTGCCAGCAACCGTAGGACTTACGGAGTTTGAATCATAAAGCTCGATATTATTATCGGGGAACTTTTCGTTAAGCTTATCGGTAAGCTCCTGCTGAGTTTTAGCCGAAAGTGACTTTTTACCTACGAGGGAAACCGTAAATGTATCTGTATCACCGGCAATAGAGGTATTGCGCGATACTGTATATTTCTTGGTAATTACCTCGCCTACGGCATCTGAAAAATCTTTATTCTTGATCTTGCCTTCAAATGAATAAGAAAGCCTTGTACCGCCCTTGAAGTTTATATCGAGCGATACGCCGAATATAATTCCCATTACTATTCCCGCAATAAGAATTGCCGCATATACTATCAGAGATACCTTGAAAACCTTTTTGGAGTTGATTTTTAAATCCTTTATTTTAGCCATTTTTCTTACCTCCGTAAAGGGCTGGATGCCTGAATATAGATAGCTTTGATATGCTTCTTAACATACTCTTGGAAGCAAGAACACCCATTATAAGGTTGAATATAACGCCGATAAGCAATGTATATCCAAACGAATAGATAGAACCGGTAATAGATGAACCGAATAAAGCCATTATCGGAGATAAAATCTTTGCTATAAAGTTTTCACTGGTACCGAAAGCGCCCATAAGTACAAGTGATACGATAACTATTGTAACATTACCGTCGATAATAGCGGAGAGACTGTTCTTAAAGCCGGAATCAATGGCACCGTCAATCGTCTTACCCTTTCTGAACTCATCCCTTATACGCTCAGCAGCGATAACATTACAGTCAACGCCTACACCTACTGAAAGAATGATACCGGCAATACCGGGAACGGTAAGGGTAAAGCTCTCGGTATTCGGGAAGAAGCCCGATATACAAGCGATAGTGCCCGCAAGCTGACCGAGAAGAGCTATAGAAGCTATAACACCGTGTAACCTGTAACGAACTATCATAAGCAAGCACACAAGACCGAAAGCAATAGAACCGGCTATAAGCATAACATCAAGCGCATCAGAGCCGAGTGACGGAGAAATTATCTGAAGCTTGCTCTCATCAACAGTAAGCGCAAACGGAAGTGAGCCGGCATTTATCTTATTTGCAAGGTCGGTTGCCGCTTCAGCCGAGCCCATACCGGTAATAATGGCGGTACCGTTAGTGATAGCTGTATTAACAGTAGGTGCGGATATTTCGTTAGCATCCATCCAGATAGAAATCTTCTGACCTACAAGCTCTGCGGTGGCAGTCGCAAACTTTGAGCTACCCTCGCTTGTGAGATCAAGATAAACAACATGCGAACCGTCTTCATCAAAACCGGCTGTAGCCTTTTTAACATCGGTAGAGCCGCTTAAAATAACATCGTTGTTGTCTTCATTCCTGCAGAATGTCAAAAGCGCGGTCTCGCCAAGCTCCTGTACCGCCTCCTGAGCATTGAAATCGCTCTCGTCAGCCGCCCAGGGGAAACGCACGATAACCTGGTTATTAACATTATCCGCATAAACTTCATAATCCGTTATGTTTTTATCAACAAGTCTGGTTTCGATAATCGTTTTAGCCGACTGCATATCATCCTCGCTGATATCAACATCCTCTTTATCGGGAGAAAATACCGCTTCAACACCGCCGGAAATATCAATACCCCAGCGAATATCGCTTGCTCCCTTGATATAAACTTTTCGAGTGTCGCCGTAATAATCTTCTATTCCGAAAAACGCGGTGTAAGCAAGAGCCGCAATAAGAATAAAGACTACAAAAAACGCCACCCTACCTGTTCTTTTGGTTTTCATTAGAGTTCCTCCGCTTTCAAAGTCTAAACTTGTAAATAATTATACTAAATATTTACAATAAAGTCAATTACATTTATCAGAAATTAGTTTTTCCAGCGCAGCATACCTTACCGCCACGGTCAAAAGCTCTGCCGCAGTCTTGACATCTTTGGCACTCGGATATGTAGGAGCTATACGAAGATTTGAATCAAGCGGATCCTTTCCGTAAGGGAAAGCGGAACCTGCAGGCGTTAAAGTAAGCCCTGCATCGGCGCAAAGCTCATCCACTCTTTTCGCACACCCGGGCATAACATACAAACTTATAAAATATCCGCCCTTAGGTCTGTTCCAATGCGCTATATCAAGCCCTTCAAGATTATTTTCAAATGCATCAAGCACATTTTTGAATTTAGGGCTGAGTATCGCCGCATGCCCGCGCATATGCTCTTTCAGCTCGCTCATCGAGTGAAGAAGGCGCGCATGCCTTAACTGATTGAGTTTATCGGGGCCGATAGTTTGATACTTCATACGCCCTTTGAGCATCTTCACAACCTCAGGACTGCCTGCTTCAACCGCCACACCCGCTCCCGGGAATGTGATTTTTGAAGTGGATGCAAAAATTATAGGTAAATCCGGATTTCCTGCCTTTACGCACTCATCATAGATATTTAAAAGCTTATCTCCGTCACTCACAAGATCGTGTACAGCATAGGCATTATCCCAGAATATATGAAAATCCTTTGCCGCAGGGTGAAGATTTGCAAATCGGCGTACGGTTTCATCGGAATATGTAATACCCTCGGGATTTGAATATTTAGGTACGCACCATATTCCCTTTACCTTTTCATCCTTTACAAGCTCTTCAACCATATCCATATCAGGACCGTTTTCGCTTATCGGTATGCTTATC
>CACXEV010000050.1 GCA_902766755.1 Oscillospiraceae bacterium
AATCGGTATCCGGATGACCTTGAATAAGCGTTGTGACCGAAGAAACAACATCGCCAAGCGGCGTAAAATCAAGATGATTTTTATAAAATGACGCCGAAACAACCGTTCCGTGTTCGCTCTTATACTGCTCGGATGATTTTGAAACTATACTGAAGCTGCCCCCCGTTTGCTCGGCGGCAAGCTTCAAAAGCGGAACACCGAGACCTACTTTTCTTGTTGTTCGGGTAGTATAAAACGGGTCTGTTACGGCTTTTACAGTTTCTTCACTCATACCGCAACCGTCATCTATGATTTTAAGGGTAAGCAGTTCATCTGTTTCATCTATTGATATTTGCGTAAGCGCAGCTCCCGCTTTAACGGAATTTTCAGCCACATCAAGTATATTAAGTGATAATTCTTTCATAAGTTACCTTAATTTTTCAAACAACTTACTTCTTACAAAAGCCGTACTGTAAGGCTCGTCTTCAAGCTCAAAATAATTTTCCTTATCCCGCATATCGGTGAGATAATGCGCATCGCTGCTTATTATTAATAGCTTATCGTTGAGCTTGTATTCATTCAAATACTTTTCAACATTCTCATGCCTGTTTATCTCAATACATTTAAAATAAGGCGTTAAAGGGAAAGTACCTAAAACCGATATGATACCGTTTGCCTGCCTGTCAATATGCGCGGGATAGCAAATCCCGCCGTAGGGTGACACCAGATTCGGAACATCTTCAACCGATACATCCGTAGCGTTTGAAAGGAAATGCTCCTCTTCGCCTATTATGTTATCCTCACCGTCAAGAATTAACTGATTACCGAAAATATCGGTGCGGTTTTTTATAAGAACTCTATGCGCCTGCAACATTTCATCAAACGCCATAGCGTTTTCAAGCTCTTCAAAAAGGCATATAACATGTATATCCTCAGCGGTAGTAAGCTCCATACCGGCTACCGGTATTATGCCGTATCTACGGCACGCCTCAAAAAACGCCGGGCAGTTTTTACAGGAATTATGATCGGTTAAAGCGACAATATTCAATCCGCACAAAGACGCCATACCGGCGATATTATTCGGGGTGTTATCATCATCCGCACAGGGAGAAAGGCAGGAATGAATATGCATATCATAATAATAGCGGTTCATTAAACCTTACCTACAAGTTCTGTTGCCGTTTCGTAAGCCGGAAGCTCGGATTTCAGTATATTCACGCCTTTGGCTGTTGCTGTTTTTATAAGCTCATCATCAAGCGTGACGCCCTCGGCGAGTATTACACAGGCAACATCCGCTAAAGACGCAACCGCGATGACATTTACATTACTCATAATCGTTATCCAGGCGCTGTCGGCACGGGCTCTGCCCATAACCCAGCTCAGCAAATCACCGATATACGCACCCGAAACCTGTCTATCGCCATCAGGCATACACAACACTTCAAAGCCGCATAATGACGCCAACTCAACGACCTTCATCCTTAACACCTTCGATATGCCTATCCTTTATTATCGGGCAGGCATCAATAGTCATCTTCCCTTTTACTATATCTTCCGCAAGCGCCCTGCAATTAGGTGCGCCGCAAGCGCCGCAGTCAATATTAGGCAGCTCTGATTTTATTCGCTGTATATCCGCCATCATACGCATAGACTCGGATATATTATGACTAAGCTGCGTTATCGGCGCATACTCCGGAAGATCGTTGAAAAGATATCCGTCCGGTATGTAATCATCTGATGCGGCGTTATTTCTTGAAACCGGAAGTCCCCGCCTTAAAGACCTGAGCCGCGCTTTCGCTATAAAAGGATTCTGAATTGTAAGCACTCCGCCTACGCATCCGCCCGGGCAGGCATTAAGCTCAATAAAATCAAGTTGAGAAATATTGCCGTTTTCGAGCTGATCGAGAACTCTTATAACATTCTCGATACCGTCCGCCGCAAGATATTTTTCGTTAAAAATCGCAGTCGCCTCTCCGCCGGAGCTTGCCCAGCTAAGACCGATTATGCCCGATTCGCAAAGATTCTCAGTATCGTTCGTGCGTTTCATCTCGTTAACGAGTTTAAAATAAACATCACTTATGGATACTACAACATCGACTTCACTTTTATAATCAGCAAATCCGTTATTTACATAGCTTACCTTTGCCGGACACGGGGATATAAAGCAAACGCCGATATCCTCGCTTTTTAGCTCCGGGTGAGCTTTCATAGCGCGTTTTCTCGCAAGCCGCGCCGCAACCTCCATAGGGGGCAGCATGTGCAGAATATTACCGCTGAGCGAAGAAAATCTTAACTGAATAAGTCTTATTATTACAGGACAGGCGGAAGAAATAACGGGCTTTCTAATACCCTCTGTTTTGAGATACATTCTCGTATACGCGGAAACCAGCTCCGCCGCCTTCGAAACTTCAAAAACATCGTCAAATCCGATTTTCAAAAGTCCGTTAAGCACATAATCAATATCATCGAGATTTTCAAACTGACCGTAA
>CACXEV010000051.1 GCA_902766755.1 Oscillospiraceae bacterium
GTTTTCTTTTGCCACTTTGGTATTCAGTGTGTTTTACTCTCGCATCTTTTGGGAGTTTCGCCTGTTGTTTTATGGCAGGGTACGGTATGCTCTCCAACGGGAATTACTGTTATTGCCACCGAAGAGCGTGAGGAGGGCACCGCATATTTCAGATGTAACCGGTTTGGTGAGCTTGCGCATTTGTATATGGACGGGCAGGTTCCCTCGTTTGCGGCAAGGTTCAGAGAAACGCGTGATGACGAATAATTATGAATAGCGTTTATGATGTTTGTGTAATAGGCGGAGGAGCTTCCGGCCTTGCGGCGGCGATTTACATAAAGCAAAAGGAAAGGGAAATATCGGTAGCTGTTTTGGAGCGCCTTCCGCGTATTGGTAAAAAACTTATCATCACCGGAAACGGCAGATGTAATATAACGAATACGGACGAGTCACTTTCTCATTATCATGGTCAAAATCCGGGTTTTGCCGAGTATGCTCTGAAAAAATACAGCAACACAGAGATAGAGAATTTTTTTAATAATTTAGGCGTTATATTTGTTTCTGATGAAACAGGGAGAGTGTATCCTTCATCCCTTCAGGCTTCGTCGGTTGTGGATGCGCTGAGGTTTACTTGTGATTCGCTTGGAGTCAACACTTTTGTGAACTGTATGGTTACAGATGTAACCTTTGGCGATACATATACACTAAAAACCGAAAAGGGCAGTTTTAGGGCAAAAAATATTGTTTTTGCGGCAGGTCTTTTTTCGGGCGGAGTGCGCCTCGGCTGTGACGGTTCAATTTTACGATTGCTTAAATCGAAAGGCGAAAAATCCACTGTTGTAACACCGGCTATTGTGCAGATAAATACCGAAACCGATATTGTTCGTTCGCTCAAAGGTATTAAAGTAAATGCCACGGCTGCAATGATAATAAACGGAAAACCTTTTCGGAGTGAAAAGGGAGAAGTGCTGTTTTGTGATTATGGCCTTTCAGGGCCCCCTATTCTGCAAATTGCGCGAGCAGTAGAGAGGGAAAAGGGTGAAAAAACAGTATCGCTCGACCTTTTACCTGATAGTAGTACGGATGAAATTATATCTGTATTATCATCATTTAAGCGCACATTGCATTATCGAAATCTTGATGAATACTTAAGCGGACTGCTTAATAAAAGATTAGGTCAAGCGGTAATTAAAGCGGCAGGGTTAAAGTTGTCGTCTAATGTTGGCGGATTAAGCAAAAATGATATAGTAAAAATATCATCTTTAATTAAGAATTTCAGAATTAAAGCCCTGTCAACTACCGGCTTTGAAAATTCACAGGTAACTGCCGGAGGACTCTGCACTAACGGCTTTGATAACAAGACTATGATGTCAAAGCTAAGAAAAGGTATGTATGCTATAGGTGAAATACTTGATATAGACGGAGACTGCGGCGGATATAATCTTCATTTTGCTTTTTCAAGCGCCTTTTGTGCCGCTGACAGTATAGTAAAGGAATATAAAAATGATAAAGCTTGACGGTGTTATTTTGCCGATTGATACTGATTTTGAAAATTTAAAATCCGAAATAATGAAAACGATAGAGCCGAAAGACTCTATCGTTTCTGTGCAACTTTACAGAAAATCGGTTGATGCGAGGGGTAGCACCCCTCATTTTTGCTGTTCGGTTTTATTAGAGGTTAAAAACGAAAATGAATTTTTAAAACTCAATAAATCCGCTAAAGTTTTTAAATATACACCGTATGTTTTTAAAAAAGCCGAAAGAATTCCTGCTAATCGCCCTGTGGTTGTAGGCTTTGGGCCTGCCGGTATGTTTGCCGGGCTAACTCTCGCTCGCGCCGGTATGCGTCCGATAGTAATTGAGCGCGGAAGAGATGTAGATACAAGAACGGCGGATATTAAAAAATTTTTTTCCGGGGAAGAGCTTAACAATAATTCAAATATACAGTTCGGAGAAGGCGGAGCCGGTACTTTCTCTGACGGAAAGCTTAATACAGGTATTAAGGATGCGAGAGTTCGTACCGTTCTTGAAACATTTGTTGAGTTCGGTGCAGACCGGGAAATACTTATTGAAGCTAAACCGCATATAGGTACAGATATTTTAAGAGGTATTGTAAAAAATATCAGGGAAGAGATAATCTCACTCGGCGGTGAGGTCATTTTCAATACCTGCCTTGAAAAAATTATTGAAAGAGACGGTAGAGTTAAGTCGGTAATTGCTTCCGGCAGGGAGATTGAAACAGAAAATCTGTTTTTATGCATCGGGCATTCAGCCCGCGATACATTCTCAAGTCTTAAAGAAAGCGGCTTTGAAATGTGTAGAAAACCGTTTGCGGTAGGTGTGAGGATAGAACATCTGCAAAGTGATATAAACCGTGCGCTTTATGGAAAATTTGCAAATCATAAAAATCTGCATGCCGCTGATTATAAGCTTGCCGTGCATTTAAAATCGGGCAGGGGAGTTTACACATTCTGTATGTGCCCCGGCGGAGAGGTTGTTAACGCATCAAGTGAGCAAGGCGGACTTGTTACTAATGGTATGAGCTACAATGCGCGCGCAGGTGTTAATGCAAACAGTGCGCTTCTTGTTGGCGTTGCACCGGAGGATGTTCCCGGAAGCGATGTGCTTGCCGGTATAGAATTTCAAAGAGAAATTGAAATGCGTGCATATAAGCTGGCAGGTGGCAGTATGCCTGTTTGCAGTGTCGGATATTTTCTCGGTAAAGAAAAAAACAAAATAGGCAGAGTAAAGCCCACCGTAAAACCTGAGTATGAGCTTGCGGATATAAGCAGGCTTTTTCCTGATTTTATAACCGATTTGCTTAAGTCCGGCATAATGCTTATGGATAAAAAAATCAAAGGCTTTGCCGATAGCGAAGCAATACTGACAGCACCGGAAACACGCTCTTCTTGCCCTGTAAGGATACTAAGGCGGGAGGATATGCAAAGTGTGTCGATTTCGGGCGTTTATCCATGTGGTGAAGGCGCCGGATACGCCGGAGGTATAGTTTCTTCGGCGGTTGACGGTATAAAAGCCGCCGAAAAAATAATAAATATTTAATAAATCACTTGAAATATTATCATAAATAGGTTAAAATAGGAAAAGTAAAATTTTTAGGAGGTTTTCTAATTATGGTAAAAGTTGCAATTAATGGTTTTGGCCGTATCGGCCGTTTGGCGTTCCGCCAGATGTTCGGTGCCGAAGGTTATGAGATCGTAGCGATCAATGATCTTACAAGCCCGGCAATGCTCGCTCATCTTTTAAAGTATGATTCTGCTCAGGGCAGATATGCTTTAGCTGATAAAGTTGTAGCAGGTGAGGATAGCATCACGGTTGATGGTAAAACTATCAAAATCTATGCTGAGAAAAACGCCGCTGATCTTCCCTGGGGTAAAATCGGTGTTGATGTTGTTCTTGAGTGTACAGGCTTCTATTGCTCAAAAGAGAAGAGCCAGGCTCATATTGACGCAGGCGCTAAAAAGGTAGTTATTTCTGCTCCGGCAGGTAAGGATCTTCCTACAATCGTTTTCAGCGTTAACGAGAATACTCTCACTAAAGAGGATAAGATTATTTCCGCCGCTTCTTGTACTACTAACTGCTTAGCTCCTATGGCTAACGCTCTTAATAAGTATGCTCCTATCCAGAGCGGTATTATGACCACTGTTCACGCTTTCACAGGCGATCAGATGGTTCTTGACGGTCCGCACAGAAAGGGCGATCTTCGTCGCGCTCGTGCCGCTGCTGTTAATATAGTTCCTAACTCAACAGGCGCTGCTAAAGCTATCGGTCTTGTTATTCCGGAGCTTAACGGCAAGCTCATCGGTTCTGCTCAGCGTGTTCCGGTACCGACCGGTTCTACTACTATCCTTGTAGCAGTTGTTAAGGGCAAGGATATAACTGTTGAGGGCATCAATGCCGCTATGAAGGCAGCTTCAAGTGCATCCTTCGGTTACACAGAGGAGCCGCTTGTATCTTCCGATATTATAGGCATTACCTACGGATCACTCTTTGATGCTACTCAGACTATGGTTACTAAGATTGACGATGATACCTATCAGGTACAGGTTGTTTCCTGGTATGATAATGAGAACAGCTACACAAGCCAGATGGTTCGCACAATCAAATACTTCGCAGAAATATAATCTGTTAAGTAATATTTATTAAGTTAAAAGCTCCCGTTCAACACGGGAGCTTTTTAGTGCCGAAATATCGGCAAATTTTCTACTTTTTGTTGACTAATATGCCGGCAAATGGTAAAATGAAGCAAATTGTAATGTTATTATATAGGGGATTAAAAATGAGGAAGCAAATACACAAGCTTTTAGCGACAGTATTGTCGATAATTATGATTTTGTCGGTAGTGCCAACAACATCATATGCTTCAGAATTATGCGGTTGTGGAATTGTTGGAAGATTAGGCGAATTAAGAGCAAAATTTCCTGATGGAAAGTATTGGAATCACCTTGCAAATTCGTACCATAATAACGATGGTCCATATAACACATGTACCAATGAGAATTGTATGAATCCTGACAGTTACACAGACACCCCCTGTACTACGCATAACGGCTTTGCTGGTGTAGGATGTTATGATTGCAACAATTTTGACAGTGGCATACAGTGCTTTGGTTTTGCTAACAAAATCTTTTATGATGTGTTTGGTGTATATGCTTCGCAGATGCAAAAAAGATATGATTTTGACAACATTTCTATCGGCGACTGGATAAGAGTTAATAATGATTCCCACTCTGCTGTAGTAATTGATCGAAGTGGTAGTAATCTTACTGTTGTAGAGGCAAATTATGGCACAAACTGTATGATCCAATGGAACAGAACAATCAACATTAATACGGTTACTTATTATAAACATGCTTCAAACTGGTCTATTATAAATGAAGCTCACTCCTACGGCGAGTGGCAAACGGTAATTGAGGCAAACTGTGTTGAGGAGGGAAGCAAAAAACGCGTCTGTTCTTATTGTGGCAATACTCAAGTAGAAGCAATACCACTTCTTGAACACACATGGAGTGATTGGGAAATCACGACTAGTATATACGGTCCAGAAATTGTTAGGCACTGTAAATGTGGTATAGCGCAATTTCATAGGTTATCTGAAAATTGCACAATTAACAATGCAAAAGAAAACATATCGGTTATACCATTACAGGGTGGCAACCTGCCTGAAACGGCAGAGGTTAAAGTTGAGAAAACAAAGGCTGATGATAAACATGTAACCTATGAAATTCATCTTGAAAATAACGGTGTTGAAGTACAGCCGCAGATGCCGGTGCTCGTAAAACTGCCTATCCCCGATTGGTTTGACAGGGATAAGCTTAATATCTACAGGAAAGAGGCGGACGGCAGCAGAACAAGGCTGGATTATATAATTTACGGCGACTTTGCATATTTTGAAACCGACCATTTCAGCGTTTATGAAATACTTGAAAAGCTGTGCGGTGACATTAACAGTGATAATTCGGTCAATAATAAAGACCTTACACGCCTTTTTAAATATCTTTCGGGTTGGGATGTTGATCCAAAGGAAGAAATGCTTGATATAAACGGTGACGGGAAGGTTAACAACAAAGACCTTACAAGGTTATTCCAGTATCTGTCCGGTTGGGCGGTAGATATATTTTAAAAGTAAGTGGCTCGGCAATAGCCGAGCCACATTTCTTTTAAAATCAGATAACAGATTTCGGATAGCAGATTTCAGACGGTATGTGTGCCTTACGGCACGAAATGTAAAACGGACAGCCCGGAGGTCTGTCCCTACGGTATGCAATACA
>CACXEV010000052.1 GCA_902766755.1 Oscillospiraceae bacterium
GATCGAATTATAGAAAAAATGAATGAATATATGGGCAAAAACGACTATGACGGTGCGGGTAGACATTTGCTATATTGGCTTAATGAAGCAATTCTCGGAAATGATAAGCGCGGCGAACTGATGATCAGAAATGAACTAATTGGTCATTACAGGAAAATCGGAGATAAAGACGGCGCTTACGAGAATGCGGATGTTGCCCTTAGTTTATTAGAAGAGTTGGGTTTTAAGGGTGACAAAAGCGCCGGTATTACATATATAAACATTGCCACTGCATACAATGCTTTCGGCGATAACGATAAATCTATAGAAATTTTTAAACTGGCAGAAGATACTTTTGCCCAAATCAATGAACCAGATTATGGATTGCTTGGTGGTCTATATAACAATATGGCATTAACTCTTTCTTCACTTAATAAATATGATGCTGCATTATCATATTTTGATAGGGCTATTAAATGTATGCAAAAGGTTAAGAACGGTGAACTCGAACAAGCTATTACTTTTCTTAATATGGCGGACGTGTATAATGCCAGTATGGATTTTGAGTCCTCTGAAAGCATAATTAATGATTTACTCGATAAAGCATATGATCTTTTAAATACTGAAAGTGTGCCTAAAGACGGGTACTATGCGTTTGTCTGTGAAAAATGTGCCCCTTCTTTTTCTTTTTACGGATACTTTGCAGCGGCAAATGAATTTAAACAGAAAGCGAAGGAAATATATGAAAGGAATTGAAATTTCCGAAAAATATTTTAATGAATTCGGCAAACCGATGCTCGAGAATGATTTTCCCGATATAGTTGACAAGCTTGCTTGCGGTATAGTCGGAAGCGGTTCCGAATGTTTTGGATTTGATGATGAAGTTTCGCGTGATCATGATTTTGATCCCGGATTTTGTGTTTTTTTACCCGGTGAAGATATTATCGATCGGAAAACAGAATTTCAACTCGAGCGTGCTTATGCTAAATTACCAAAGGAATATGAGGGCGTAAAGAAGAACTTGCTCTCCCCTGTTGGCGGCGCAAGACGCGGTGTAATAAGACTCGAAGATTTTTTAAAAGAAAAGCTTGGCACCGGAAGTGGTGAACTAACTATTAGTGACTGGCTTACAATACCGGAACAATCACTATTAGAAGTTACAAGCGGTAAAATATTCTTTGATAACTATGGAAAAGTTATCACAATAAGAAATAGTCTTTCGCAGTATCCGGAAGATATAAGGCTTAAAAAACTTGCAGGTCATTTGCTTTTAATGGCACAATCCGGGCAATATAATTATAAACGCTGCCTTGATCACGGTGAAAATGCGGCGGCACAAATGGCTGTTTATGAGTTCGTAAAACATACTATGTCCGCTATTTTTCTATTAAATAATGTTTATATGCCGTATTATAAATGGAGCTTCAGGGCATTAAGGCAGTTGCCAAAATTGTCTATTGAAGCTAAAATTATGGAGTATTTGATTACAACTGATAACTCAGCTGACATTGCAGAAGAAAAATATTATGCTATTGAAGGTGTTGCCGCGGATGTAATAGATGAGTTAGCTGAGCAGAGTATTACAAAAGCAATTTGCGGTGATCTTGAAAAACACGCTTATTCGGTGAATGACCATATCATTGATGCTGATATACGAAATATGCATATACTTGCGGCAGTATAGGAGGAATTATGAAGTTACACGGAATACAAAAAATGACGCTTTTAGATTTCCCGGGTTGCGTTTCCTGTACTATATTTTTAGGCGGTTGCGATTTCAGATGCCCGTTTTGTCATAATTTCGAACTGATCGACGGCACTATGAAGCCTACAGTGGACGATGACGAGCTAATCACTTTTCTTGAAGGGCGAAAAGGACTTCTTGAAGGTGTTGCCATAACGGGCGGCGAACCGTTAATGCACGAAGATCTTCCGTACCTTATAAAAAGAATTAAAGATACCGGTTACAGAGTGAAACTCGATACCAACGGATATCATCCTGATAGACTCAAAAATATTGTTGATTCAGGGCTTGTTGAATATGTTGCAATGGATATTAAAAACTCACCCGAAAAATACCCTATTACTTGCGGGGTAGATACTGTGGATATGGAAAAAATATATAAAAGTATTTCAGTACTTATGAATTCGGGTATAGAATATGAGTTTCGTACAACCGTTGTAAACGAACTGCACGAAGAGGATGATTTCAACAAAATCGGCGAAATGATTAAGGGTGCAAAGCATTATTATTTACAACGATTTACTGACCGCGATTCTGTTCCCTATGGCAATCTTACAGCTCCCGCTTTTGATAAAATGTATAAATATGCCGAAATTGCCAAACGTTATGTTTCTGACACAAATCTACGCGGTGTAGAATAACTATATATTGTGGTTTTAAAATATTTTTTTAAAATATATTGACAAAATATTGTGTTGGTGGTAGAATACCAAATGTACAACTATAATGAAATATAAAACAAAAAAGGGGTCATATTATGTATCAGGTAGTTAAAAGAGATGGCAGTATTACAGATTTTAATATAGGCAAAATCAGTGCCGCTATTTCAAAGGCCTTTGAAGCACAGGGTAAACAGTCCCATCCGAGCGTTATTGATTTGATTGCTCTTCATGTAACGGCAGATTTTGAGCCTAAAATTGTTGATGATAAAATTACCGTTGAAGCAATTCAGGATAGTGTCGAAAAAGTACTTTCCGAGTCCGGTTATGCTGATGTTGCAAAAGCATATATTCTCTATCGTAAGCAAAGAGAAAAGGTTCGTAACATCAACTCTACCCTTTTAAATTATAAGGATATTGTTGATAATTACCTTAAAATCAACGACTGGCGCGTTAAAGAAAATGCGACTGTTACCTATTCCGTCGGCGGTCTTATTCTTTCAAACTCCGGCGCTATTACGGCAAATTATTGGTTAAGCGAAGTTTATGATGACGAAATTGCCGAAGCTCATAGAAATGCTGATATTCATCTTCATGACCTTTCGATGCTTACAGGTTACTGTGCGGGTTGGTCGCTCAAGCAGTTAATTCAGGAAGGGCTTGGCGGCGTTCCCGGCAAGATTACCTCTTCCCCTGCAAACCATCTGTCCACCCTTTGTAATCAAATGGTAAACTTCCTCGGAATTATGCAGAATGAATGGGCAGGCGCTCAGGCATTTTCATCCTTTGATACCTATTTAGCACCTTTTGTTAAGGTTGATAATCTCACTCAAAAAGAGGTTAAGCAGTGCATCCAGTCCTTTGTTTATGGTGTTAACACGCCGAGCCGTTGGGGTACTCAGGCTCCGTTTTCAAACATAACGCTTGATTGGGTAGTTCCGAATGACCTTAAAAACCTTCCTGCTATTATCGGCGGCAAGGAGATGGACTTTACTTACGGTGACTGCCAAAAAGAAATGGATATGGTAAACAAGGCATTTATCCAGATTATGATTGAAGGCGATGCTAACGGCAGAGGCTTCCAGTATCCGATACCGACCTATTCTATTACACGCGATTTTGATTGGAGCGAAAATGAGAATAATAAGCTTCTCTTTGAGATGACCGCTAAATACGGCACTCCTTATTTCTCAAATTATATTAACTCTGATATGGAACCCAGCGATGTTCGTTCAATGTGTTGCAGACTTCGTCTTGACCTGCGTGAGCTCCGCAAGAAATCAGGCGGTTTCTTCGGTTCAGGTGAATCTACCGGTTCTATCGGTGTTGTAACTATCAACCTACCGAGAATTGCTTATCAGGCAAAAGATGAAAAAGATTTTTATGCTCGACTCGATCATCTTATGGATGTTGCGGCAAGGAGTCTTAAAACAAAACGCACAGTTATCACAAAACTTTTAGAGCAAGGTTTGTATCCGTATACTAAACGTTATCTCGGTTCTTTTGAAAACCATTTTTCAACTATTGGTCTTATCGGTATGAATGAAGTAGGTCTTAATGCAAATTGGCTCAAAGCAGATCTTACCGATAAACGCGTTCAGCGATTTGCCCGTGATGTACTCAATCATATGAGAGAGCGCTTGTCTGATTATCAAGAACAGTATGGCGACCTGTATAACCTCGAAGCTACACCTGCGGAATCTACCACTTATCGTTTTGCAAAGCATGATAAGGAGGATTTTCCGGATATTATCACCGCTAACATGAATGGTACTCCGTATTATACAAACTCTTCTCACCTGCCTGTAGGATATACGGAGGATATATTCTCAGCACTTGATATTCAGGATGATTTACAGACCCTATACACTTCTGGTACTGTTTTCCACGCATTTTTAGGTGAAAAATTACCTGATTGGAAAGCGGCGGCAAATTTAGTAAGAAAAATAGCAGAAAACTATAAACTTCCCTATTATACAATGTCGCCTACCTATTCTGTATGTAAAGATCATGGCTATCTTACCGGCGAGCAATTTACCTGCCCGATATGCGGTCAGAAAACTGAGGTTAACAGTAGAATTACAGGTTACTACCGTCCGATACAGAACTGGAATGACGGTAAAGCTCAAGAATATAAAGACCGTAAAGTTTACAATATAGGCAACTCCCGTTTAACACATACAGGTCCTAATCCTGCTCCGGTTGATAATGAACCGTGTGACTGTGAGAATCATAACAATACTTCTTCAGCACCGGTAATTGATACCTCTGATATTCTTCTTTTCAAGACTGCTACTTGTCCAAACTGCAAAGCAGCAGCAGCGCTTCTTGATAAAGCAGGTATAAAGTATCAGGCAATAAATGCCGACGACCAACCTGAACTTGTGGAAAAATACGGTATAAGACAAGCTCCAACGCTTATTATTAATACAGCTGATGGATTTGAAAAGTATCGCGGTGTTTCAGATATAAAGGGCTATATAATGAGCAAATAAATACGAGGGCAGAAATCATATGTTTCTGCCCTTAATTTTACTGAGGTGAAAAAATGTATGATATAATAGTTATAGGCGGCGGTCCTGCAGGTATGACAGCGGCACTTTATGCCAGAAGAAACGGCAAGAGTGTTTTAGTTATTGAAAAAACAGGCTTTGGCGGTCAGATTACACATTCTCCAAAGGTAGAAAACTTTCCAGGTACAATAACTATAAGCGGCACAGAGCTTGCGGACAGTATGATGTCTCAAATTCTTGAACAAGGTGCCGATATTGAATTTGAAACTGTTGTAGGCATAACAGATAATGGAAATACCAAAACCGTAAATACAGAGGAAGGCAGCTCTTTTGAGTGTATTTCAGTTGTTATTGCGACAGGAGTCAAGCACAGACTGTTAGGATTAGAAGGAGAAAAAGAACTTATCGGAGAAGGAATATCCTTTTGTGCTGTGTGTGACGGCGATTTTTATACCGATAAATCTGTGCTTATGGCGGGCGGCGGAAATTCCGCGCTTCAAGAAGCGATACTTCTGTCCGATAAATGCAAGAGCGTTACTTTGCTTCAGGATCTCCCCTATTTTACCGGTGAAGAAAGTTTGCAAAAACTCTTGTTCTCGCGTGATAATGTAACAGCTCATACAGGAGTTAAAATCACAAAACTGCTCACAGATAACGGAGAATTCAAAGGTGTTGAGATAATCGATAAAAACGGCGAAAAAAAATCGATATATGCTGACGGATTATTTGTAGCAATTGGATTAATACCTGAAAATGAGCCTTTTTCAAACCTGACTGTGCTTAATTCTTATGGCTATTTTGATTCCGATGAAAGATGTGAAACGAAGACTGTTGGCGTATTTGTGGCTGGTGACTGTCGTTCAAAGACAATTCGCCAAGTAACAACCGCTGTAGCTGACGGAACGGTTGCCGCACTTGCAGCGTGCAGATATGTAAATAATATTAAGGGTTAAATATTTGGAGTGACAACATGAAAATTAACAAATTCTTGGCAATACTTACCTGTTTGGTATTACTTTTGGCAAGTTTTCCGCTATACACTTTTGCAGATGACTCTATTATTAATCTCACTGCTGGTGATGTTTTAAGCAGTTTTGTACCTGCCGGAACAGAATGTTTGTCAAATAATCCTGATATTGCATGGGTTGACAGTTATGGAAATCTTAATTCATTAAAAGCCGGCACAACCAATATTACTGTAGCCGGAGAAAGTAATTATACTGTAACTGTAAATGATTATTCTGACGGCTCCGAAACCATTGGTAATCTTAAAATTCTGGCACGGTTTAATGATTCTATGCAGTTTTATGACGGACACGTATATTTACTGTTTACCTCTTATCAGGATGGTGTTGAAGTTAGCATAGACGATCTTTATGCCGCTTACGAAATTTCGGATGAATATTATAAAGATATTAATGATGATATTGCAAACGGATCAAACCATACCGGCAGTGATGCAGAAAAGTATTTTACCTTTAACAATGAAATTAACTCTGTTACTCTAAACAGAGGCGAAATTGTAACTATCGGTATGTACAGGGATTTTGATTTAACAGTGCCGCAAGCGGCAATTGGCTCTATAAAAAACAGTAGTGCGTGGAGCAATATCGAAGCAGCGGGTAAAACCGCAATTGTTGAAAGCATTTTTCAGTTGCTTGATAGCGGAAGTATTTCTATGGGAAGCGCAATTGAAAAAATTATGGCCGCTTGCGCCGATATTGGTCTTGATTATAATAAGTTGTTAGACGGTGTAGTCCCCGGAGGAGTATGTTTTAACCGGGAGTTATATAATCAAAAGCTTGAGTGGGATCAATTTGAAAATGTTACATATGAGCTTGATATTACAAAAAATCAGTTTGATACATTAATGATGTACCTGAATGGAAATCTTAATAAATTTTCCATTCTTAAAAACAGTTGTGCTACTGTGGCATTAAGAGCATGGAATGCAGCTATCGGATCGCGTAACGGTAAAGATACCTCTTATAAGCTCAGCCACACAGGATCCGGCATCTTTTCCCTCATAGATGCTCCAAAAAGCGTTAGAGACAGTATTGTAAACCGACTTCCCGGATATTATCTTAATAATTCTTCTGCTGTAACAGAGCCAGGTGCCGGTTATATAGACGATACAGGTTATGTATATGTAAGCGCTCCTAAAAAAGTAAGCCCGATTGAATTCATTTTTAATAACAATCCGATAAAAATAGATGCTGAAAAAACAAAAATGTCTTCACTTGTTAGTGCTGCTAAAAAAGGCAATAAATTTACATATAAAAAAGATAATCAGCAAATAAGCGTTGATGTCAATTCTTCTACTGATGGTGATTATACAACCGTAGACCGTATTGATTTTACTGTAAATGAAAAATCCGTTTCTGTAGACAGCAATAATATGCCCGAAAGCGGTGCTTGGTTTAAAGTCAAGGTTGATAACCCTATTGAGGGCGAAAACTATGTTGCCTTTGATAAAAACGATAACGCTCTGCTTAGTGATTATAATGATGGTTATGTTAGCTTCTATACATCTTCTTTGCCAGCCACTTTCAAAATAGGTGTCGGTGAAAAAATCACTGGATGTATTCTTAAAACTCACATAGTAACAGACGAATATTTTTGTGGTAATACTGAAGTTTACTATATAGAAAATGATGAAAAAATATCTATTGATGAATTAACTGATCTGGAGAGTGGTACCAAGGTATTTATAAAATCAACTTTAAGCGATGAAGAATACTCATTTATTTTACATGATATTTTGCTTAATAATACATCAATATTAGATACCGCACATTATAGTGATATTGAAGACGCATATTATGTGATATTGCCTGACGGATATTCAACGCTCGATATAATATACGCAGAAGCATATATCAACGATAAAGGTACCTCAACTATTCAAGTTACTGTTGGTGATCAATTTAATATTACGGATCATATTGAATACTACATTAACGGAGAATCAGCAGAGTTAAGTAATATTGATTCTTATGTTTATAATAGCGAGGATGTTGTTGCAAGTCGTGGAAACAACAATTTTGAAGCTGTAAGCGAAGGATTTGCGACCTTATGGGTATATTCCACGAGTAACGAAAACATAGGAACTATGTTTAATATTGAGGTTTTTGAAAATACCGAAGATATGGTTCATATAACCTATGATGATGAAGATGCATTTAATTTTATGATAGTTGCCGATCCTGATACCGAAAATTCGCGTATGGTAGCATTCAATAACTATCTTGTCAAAAAAGGAACACCGGTAACTATTGTTCCCTTCCCGGATGAAAATATGGCTGTACTAAAGGTTTTGTGTAATGGTAAATCTGTTGGTGCTAATGAGAGCGTCATTATAACAGAAGACACAAAGTTTAAAATAACCTTTGCAGAGGCACATATAGAGGGTGTGCCTGAAACTATTTATCTTACTTCTCAAGATGATACCTATCAGTTAAATCCAATTGTAAAATACAACGGTTCACTATCCGATACTCCGATATATGATAGTAGTATTATTTATGAGTCGGGTGACTCACTTGTTGAAGTTGATGAAAATGGTCTTATAACCGTTGCCGAACCAATACCGGAAGATGGCAGTGAAGTAATTGTTACTGCATATGCCGGATCTACTTCGTATAGGGTTTTTGCTGAATGTAAGGTTATTTTGGGTGATAAGAAATTATCTGATATTGTGGGAAAACTAACAATTTGGGCGCGACCTATAGTAAAGGGAAATCTTATGCCTCATGCCTCAGTAGCCTTTACCACATACGAAGATGTTGACCTTGATATCAGCTATTATAAGTATTATAAGCCGAACAGTAAATATAATGACTTGATGATTGATTATGAATTAAATCCTGATAATTATACTTCTGATCCTGCTCTTTATAACAACAACGAACTTGGCATCAGCGATCGTGAATCGTATTTTGATGTGTTATATTCAGGCCCGGGCACAGATCCTCAAAGGGTTTCTCTTAAAGCCGGTGAAACTATTTCAATGTCAAATTACGGCTATGAAAACATGGATTTGAAAGGCGCTATAAAAACATTACGAGCAAGTAGTATATCGACAAGCGATCAGACTCAAGAACTTATAAGGCAGATGCAACTTTATGCTGATGGCCAGGAAATTGATGGAACGCTTGCGTTCGATAGTCTATTATCTACTCTTATGCAGGTATATATGACAAGCAAATTTTTGGGAATTAACCCTATTGATGGTCGAGTTGATGGCGGAATTCATATTAACCGGGAAATGTATAACCAATTTATAAGAAATGATTCACAGTTACCAAATAACTCATTTACTGTTGAAATAACTGTTGATGAATTGGCAAAACTTAAAAAATATCTATCTGATCCCGAAAACAACTATTATGCGTTCTTTACTAAAAACTGTGCTACAAGTACCGTAGAAATATGGAATTCTGTTTTTGCAGACAAACCCGAGTTACAATTAAAGGCAAACTTTACAGGCCTTTCAAACGATCCGGAATCTTTGTATTTTGAACTTGCCCGTTTTCTTACAAACAGCTCGCTTAGTGGAAAAGGCAGTTCAAATGTTTATCCTCGCACTGTCGCATACATAATTCCTACACCATCTAATCCGGATAATGGTTTAGATACTCTTACAGAACCCGATAATAAAGCTGATACAATTTCATCTTCAATCATTTCAAATGATTATAGCACAAATCCACAGAATATTAATATTAGTATGAATAATACTGATTCAAGCAACAATACCAAGCGATCCCCTATTACCAGTGATATTAATAGTTTTGTTTCGAGTTTACCGTTAATAATAATTTTTGCGGCAGCTACAATGTTTGTTGTAGTTATAAGAAAGAAAAAGGAGATTTAAATACATCTAGAAACGGAATGCAGTGAAAGCCTTAGGATTAAAGTTTCTATCAATTGATGCATCATCAAGAGGAGCCTTTATATGTACCCAGTTATCATCAATTTTGGTAACTTCAAGTTTTTCAAAATTGAATATCAGAGAATTGCTTTGATTATTTGTAGGATCATTACCGTCAGAGAATAATCTAAGATAAAGCTGACCCGCATATTTTTCTACAATAGAAGCCCACATATTGTTTGTGAAGCAGGAATCCCACTCGATGTTTTTATAGCCGGTAATATCCATAGCCTCAGGCAGTGTGTAATATGCCTTTAAAAAGCCATTATCAACATTTGTGCCGACTGCACCATCATCACTCTGTGCCTGTGCCTTTTCTGTAGTAATTGTGAGTGGATTATCCGGCATACCGTTCAATTTTGTCCATCCGTCAGTTGTATCACAAGCGCAAATAATCAACTCGCCTGATGATTCAGCAGATGCCGGTAGTATTAACCCGATATTAGCCATTACGCTTTTTATGGTTTTTGTAAAAGAAAATGCGCGACGGAAAAACCGTCGCGCAAATGAATATTAGATTTGTAAAATTAAAGCTTAATATGCAACACCCTGAGCAAGCATAGCTTCCGCTACCTTTTCAAAGCCCGCAATATTAGCGCCTGCAACAAGGTTACCCTTCTTGCCATACTTCTCAGCCGCATTGTAAGCGTTGTGGAAAATGTTAATCATAATTCCCTTAAGCTTCGCGTCAACCTCTTCAAAGGTCCAGCTGTAACGCATTGAGTTCTGGCTCATTTCAAGTGCGCTTGTAGCAACACCGCCGGCATTAGCAGCTTTAGCAGGCGCAAAGAGAACACCGGCCGACTGGAATGCCGCAACAGCTTCGGGAGTAGAAGGCATATTTGCGCCCTCACCTACTGCCATAACACCGTTAGCGATAAGAGCCTTTGCGCTATCCTCGTTGATCTCATTCTGTGTAGCGCAAGGAAGTGCAACATCGCATTTAACGGTCCATATACCGCTGCAGCCATCATGATACTCAGCACCGCTTACACGGTTTACATACTCTTTAATTCTACCGCGCTCAACCTCTTTAATCTGCTTAACAACATCAAGGTTAATTCCGTTTTTATCGACAATGTAACCGTTAGAGTCAGACATAGCAACAACTTTACCGCCAAGCTCGGTCGCTTTCTGGTTAGCATAGATAGCAACATTACCGGAACCGGAAATAACAACAGTCTTGCCTTTAAAGCTATCGTTCTTCATACATTTAAGCATTTCTTCAACAAAATAGCAAAGACCGAAACCGGTAGCTTCAGTACGGGCAAGCGAACCGCCGTATGTTAAACCTTTACCTGTAAGAACGCCGGTAAACTCATTGCGAAGGCGCTTGTACTGACCGTACATAAATCCGATTTCACGGGCACCTGTACCGATATCGCCGGCAGGTACATCCGTATCAGCGCCGATATGCTTAGAAAGCTCGGTCATAAAGCTCTGGCAGAAACGCATAACCTCCATATCGGATTTACCCTTGGGGTCAAAATCACTGCCGCCCTTGCCGCCGCCTATAGGAAGTGATGTAAGACTGTTTTTAAATATCTGCTCAAAACCTAAAAACTTAATAACCGACGCATTAACAGACGGATGAAGTCTGATGCCGCCCTTATAAGGACCTATTGCAGAGTTGAACTGAACTCTGAATCCACGGTTAACCTGAACTTTACCTGCATCGTCAACCCACGGAACGCGGAAGAAAATCTGACGCTCAGGCTCAACGATACGCTCTAAAATACCGTTTTGCTCAAGTCGAGGATTAGCCTCAACTACAGGCTCCAAGGATTCAAGCACCTCATATACAGCCTGCAAAAACTCTTTTTCACCGGGGTTGCGCGCTTCAACGCCTGCGTAAACTCGGTTTAAATACTCTGATTTGAACATAAAATCACCCCTGATTTAAAATATATTTTAGAATACTACTTTGGGTTTTATATGTCAATAAAAAATTGTTATTTTTTTCAATTTTTTTTGCAGTTGTGTGCAGTATGCGCACAATTTATTATTTATACTTGACATCGGTCGGATTTTAGACTATTATAACTACATAAAGCGTTGATAAGGACAGTAGCTTTTAAGTTGAGAATTCAAGCGAGCGTCGGTCGGTGTAAGCGACGTATTTTCAAAAAAGTGAAAACCACCTTTGAGCGCCGTGTGTAGCAACACGGCCGTGCGGTCGCGTTAAGACCCTTTGAGTGCCGGTTTTCCGGAATGCGGGTGGAACCGCGGAGTTGTAGAATTACTTCGTCCCCTTTTTGTTTTTTTTTGTTTATTTTTTGGAGGTATATTATGAAGATTATTTTTAAGGACGGTACTGTTGCAGAGGCTGCAGCCGAACAGGAACTCGATGTGCTGCGCCACACAGCCGCGCATATTTTGGCTCAGGCTGTAAAGAGACTTTATCCGCAGGCACATTTCGGATACGGTCCTGCAACCGATAAAGGTTTTTATTATGACATTGATTTAGGAGATGTAAAATTAGCGGACGAAGATTTAAACGCTATTGAAGCCGAAATGAAAAAAATAGTAAAGGAAAATCTTCCGGTTAAACCGTTTATACTTCCGCGTGATGAAGCTATAAAGCTTATGAGCGACCGCGGAGAAAAATACAAGGTTGAGCATATTGGCGATTTAAGTCCTGACGATGTTATCAGCTTCTACCGGCAAGGCGAATATATTGATATGTGCGTAGGTCCTCATCTTACATATACTAAAGCGCTTAAGGCTTTTAAGCTTACAACCATTTCCGGAGCTTATTGGAAGAATGACCAAAAGAATAAAATGCTTACAAGAATTAACGGCGTAGCGTTCCGTACCGCTGAAGAGCTTGCGGAATACGAAGTTTATGTAAAAGAAGC
The DNA here is from genome assembly GCA_902766755.1 of Oscillospiraceae bacterium. Classification (GTDB taxonomy): domain Bacteria; phylum Bacillota; class Clostridia; order Oscillospirales; family Acutalibacteraceae; genus UBA737. Next base: position 12,687 of record CACXEV010000052.1, read on the forward strand.
AAAGGCTCGTGACCACCGTAAAATCGGTAAAGATATGAACCTGTTTATGACTGATGACTTGATCGGTAAAGGTCTTCCCATGTTTTTACCGAAAGGTTATACAATTTGGCAGGAGCTTGAAAATTACATAAAAGAAAAAGAGCGTATGCTCGGTTACCAGCATGTGCTTACGCCATGTGTCGGCACGGTTGACCTGTATCATACAAGCGGTCACTTTGAGCATTACAGAGAGAATATGTTCCCTGTTATGGAGGTTGAAGGCGAACAGTTTGTTCTCCGCCCGATGAACTGCCCTCACCATATGATGATATATGCAAATCAGATGCACTCTTACAGGGATTTACCGATTAGAATCGGTGAAATAGCTCACGACTTTCGTTTTGAACCGAGCGGTACACTTAAAGGTATAGAACGCGGCAGACATTTCTGCCAGAATGACGCTCACCTTTTTGTAACACCGGAACAGATAAAGGATGAGGTAAGTCGTGTTGTTGATTTGATATTTGATGTTTACAAGGATTTCGGTATAACAGATTATCGCTGCGTATTGTCTCTGCGCGACCCTGCTGACAAGGTAAAATATCATCAGGATGATGAGATGTGGAACCATGCGGAAAACGCGCTTCGCGAAGTGCTTACCGAGCTTGGTATTCAGTTTACGGAAGAAATTGGAGAAGCCGCATTTTACGGTCCGAAACTCGATGTAAATGTTCATCCGGCGGTTGGTGCGGAATACACACTTTCCACCTGTCAGCTCGATTTTTGCTTGCCTGCAAAATTCAACCTGACTTATATTGATAAAGACGGCACGCAAAAAACACCGGTTGTTTTACACAGGGCAATACTTGGCAGTCTCGACCGTTTTATAGCCTATTTAATTGAAGAAACAAAGGGTATCTTCCCGTTGTGGCTGTCACCTGTTCAGGTAAAGGTACTGCCCGTTTCCGAAAAGAGTTTGGATTATTCGGTAAAAATTTTTGAATCAATCAAAAATGAGCATATACGCGTTGAGCTTGACGACAGAAACGAAAAAATCGGCTATAAAATCCGTGAAGCCCGTCAGGAAGATAAAGTTCCATACATGGTAATTATCGGCGCTCAAGAGGTTGAAAGCGGTATTATATCGGTAAGAAGCCGTGATACCGACAAGACGACTGTAATGTCACTTAATGACTTTATCAAAAAATTAAAAGATGACATTATAAACAGAGTGTGATTATTTGGATAATAGCGAGTATAAAAAGACTGTCAATAGTTTTACATTATATATAATCAGTGTAATTGTGCTTTTTTCGGTAGCTCTGATCACTCAAATTGATTTTGCTTACAACCTTTTGCAAAAAAAATCGGTTAAAGTAGTTACCTTAACCGAGGATGTAGAATATGTATTTGATCTGCCAAAAAAAGCTACTGCTATAAAACAGACTAAAACTGATGATGTTAGCTTTGAGGAATCTACTGATTTGCCGCCCATTAAACTTATTGATGTGCCTTATATTAACCAAAAAACCAAATACCCTACCGGATGCGAAGCAATATCCGCCGTTATGGCAATGCGATACTTTGATTACAAGATTTCCGGCAAGTATTTTATTAATCATTTTTTAGACTTGGCGCCGGCTCCCTATGTTGACAGTATGGGTCAAAATATGGGATATGATCCGAGGGACTATTTTCTCGGTAATCCTTTTTCAAGTGAGGGTTGGGGTTGTAAAGCTGAAGCAATTGAGAACGCTTTGAATAAATGTATTGATCATAACAGGCACAGTATTATAAACATTACAGGCACCTCGCTTACAGCCCTTCGCTCATATATTGACAGTGACATTCCGGTAATTATTTGGGCAACACAAGGTATGTAGAAAACACGCAGGTCAAAATCATGGACAATTGTTGACAAAAATGAAATTTATACTTGGATTGCACCAAATCATTGCCTGCTGATGACGGGATATGATTATACAGGATACTACTTTAACGATCCGCTGTTACATAAGCACACCAGGTTTCCTGCCGATATCGTTGAAGATCGTTATAACTCTATGGGAAAAGAAGCAATTATAATAACTAAAACAGCTAATTAAATGTAAAAAGCGCCGGAATTAACGCGGCGCTTTAATATTATATTTTTCCTTTAAATTCATATCCTCCGACCGGACGGACAAGAAGCGGCACGCAGGCACCGGTATTAAATACCTTTTCAATCATTTTCTTATATTCATCAAACATTTCATTTGGTATATAGCACTGAATAGTACCGGCAAAACCTCCGCCATGCACACGGCAAGCTCCCCTGTTGCCTAAAAACTGTTTAGTCAGCGCAATGGCAAGGCAAAGTCCCTGCTCATTAACGGCAGAATTAGAATAGAGGTTTTGAAGATATTTGTACGAGGATTCACCCGACTCATTAACATAATATAAGAATTTCTCAAAATCGCGGTCTTTAAGTGCCTGACGCTGTAATTCAACGCGTTTTTGCTCGTTGAAAAAATGAAATGCGCGAAGCACGGCACGCTCACCGAATTTCTTTCTGAGTGCGCCCATTTCACTGTAAAATTCATTCTCATCGGCATCGCGTAAAAAGTCAACACCCAGCGCGCGGCTTATCTCCTGGCACTCCTCTGTAATTGCTGCATAGTCAGAAGTAAGGTTTGCGTGATTTCCGCCCGTATCAACAACGCAGAGAGTATAACCGAAATCCCTTATATCGAGACTAACCTGTTCAATTTGAGGATTTTGCGGATCATGGAAATCAGCATATGTAAAGCCGCCGACCGAGCTTGCCATCTGATCAAGTAATCCGCAGGGCTTTCCAAAAAATTCCCGTTCTGCGTACTGTGAATATTTTGCTATCCTTACAACACCGACTTTACCGGAATTAAATAAACCGTTAACGATGTTAGAAACAAGAACTTCAAAAGCGGCGGATGATGAAAGTCCCGAACCTTTTAAAACATTCGATGTGGTA
>CACXEV010000053.1 GCA_902766755.1 Oscillospiraceae bacterium
CCCCGCTATGATTAAACTGTGCGGCGAGCTTGTTTCTCACGCTGTAAGTGTGTGTGATGATGTTGAATTTTGCGCGCTTGATGCTACCAGGGCGGATAAAAACGCATTGGCTGAAATTATTAAATCAGCGGTTAATTCGGGCGCAAAAACTATTACTCTCTATGATAATGAGGGTATTTTCTTCCCGGATGAGATAGCAGATTTTGTTTGTGAAATGCGTGAAATGTCGGGTATCGGAGACGATGTCAAAGTAGGCATTTGCTGTTCGGATGTTACGGGTATGGCGGCGGCATCTTCCTTTACCGCTTTGAAGTCCGGCGCAGACCTTATTAAAACAGGAGTTAATTCTTCTGTTACAGAGCTGAAAACCGCAATAGATATATTCAGAAACTGCGAATTTCACAGTGACCTGAAATCGGATATTGATTTTACATCCTCGCGCCGTATAATATCACGAATTGAGTGGATTATGGGCGGCAGGCAGGATTATAACGGTGCCGAAAACACTGACGATACCGGCTTTGCGCTTGACTCTGACGACGGCATAGACGCCGTAAGCGCCGCCGTTTTAAAGCTCGGTTATGATTTATCCGAAGATGATATGAAAAAGGTATATAATGAATTCAAGCGCATAGCTGAAAAGAAAAGCGTATCTGAGAAAGAAATGGAGGCAATTATTGCTTCTACCGCGCTTCAGGTACCGCCTACATATACGCTTGAGCAGTATTCAATACAGTCCGGCAATATTATGACTTCATCTGCACAAATAAATATGTCTAAGGACGGTGTTACTCTTACGGGTATATCCGTAGGCGACGGTCCTATTGACGCCGCTTTCCGCACAATCGAACAAATTACCGGCAGGCATTTTGACCTTGATGATTTTCAAATTCAGGCAATCACAGAGGGCCACGAGGCAATGGGAAGCGCTATTGTTAAGCTCCGTTCAAACGGAAAGTCATATTCCGGAAAAGGTCTTTCGACCGATATAATAGGAGCAAGTATCAGAGCATATATTAGCGCTCTTAATAAAATTCTTTACGAGGAGGCATAAGGTATGAAATTTGCTTTTTCAAGCAAGGGTTGGCATAACGCGAGTTTTGAGGAAATGTGCGATATTGCCAAAGAGCTTAAATATGACGGTATAGAGCTTCATAATACGCACGGCAAGCTGTTCACCGAAAAATCAGGCGCGTTTTTTGATTATAAGTCTGCCGCAACTGTACGAAAGCTGTATGAGATAAAGCTCAAAATACCCTGCGTAGATTCTATCTGCAAAGCAGGCGACAAAGCGGATTTTGATAACAGTGTTAAAGAGATTAACCGTTGTATTACGATAGCCTCGGCACTGCACATACCTTATGTGAGAATTAAAACCGATGATGACGGCGACCAAAACGCCGTAAAAGCGGTAATTGATGAGGTTTTGCCGTTTGCAAAATCAAACGGTGTTGTTCTGCTTATTGAAACTTGCGGAATTTTCTGCAATACGGCATTACTTTGCGAATTTTTGAATTTCTTTGCCACAGATAGCGTTGCGGCTCTTTGGAATGTAAGCGCAACATACTTTTTCGGCTCAGAAGAGCCTGAAAAAACAATTACAAATCTCGGTATTTATGCTAAACATATCCATATTTGCGATGGCATTTTAAACGGAAACACCCTTGAACACTGCCTTATAGGTGAGGGCGATTTACCGATTTCAGATGTTATGTCGGCACTGAAATCAATCAATTTTGACGGTTTTATTTCGCTTGAATGGGATCCCGAATGGTTAAGTGAGCTTGATGATATGGAAATCATTTTTTCTCACTTTATTAACTTTATGAGGCAGTTCGGTGATACCGCTAAGGCAAAAAGTAATCTGTATTTTAATAAAGCGCATACCGGAAATTTCGTTTGGAAAAAGGAATTGCTTATAGATTCAACATTTCCGCAGGTGCTTGACCGTATGGTAAAAGAATTCCCGGACCAATATGCCTTTAAATATACTACTCTTGATTATACAAGAACATATAGTGAGTTTCGCGATGATGTGGATACTTTTGCAAGGTCCTTAGTGGCTCTCGGTGTTAAGAAGGGAACACATGTTGCTGTTTGGGCAAGCAATATTCCTCAGTGGTATATCGCTTTTTGGGCTGCCACTAAAATCGGCGCAGTGCTTGTTACTGTGAACACGGCTTACAAAATCCACGAGGCAGAGTATCTTTTAAAGCAATCGGATACCCATACGCTTATAATGATTGAAAGCTACCGCGATTCCAATTATTCGGAGATTATTGCAGAGCTTTGTCCCGAGCTTGCCGATAAGAAATCAAGCGCGCCTCTTTTTTCAAAGCGTTTACCTTTTTTAAGAAATGTAATAACCGTAGGCTTTGAGCAAAAAGGTTGTCTTAAATGGGAGGATGCAATAAGCCTTTCCGATACTGTTCCGGCAGATGTCGTTTATAAAATGGC
>CACXEV010000054.1 GCA_902766755.1 Oscillospiraceae bacterium
AAAAACGGATTATATGACGATGAAATCCGTACTTTACAGTATTAGTGATTATAAATCGAGAGTTGATGCCGTCAGCAATAATTTTTCTCGTCCGAAATTTAATATACCCGGAGAATTAGCGCAGAGGATCGTTGGTAAAAACATCAAGCTTTCTCCGTCTAAGTTTGATACCTACAGTAAGTGTGCCTTTATGTATTTTTGCAGATATGTGCTGAATGTCAAAAGCATTGAGGCAGTTGATTTTAATGCAATGCAATCAGGTACACTTGTCCATTTTGTCCTTGAAAAGTTTGTCGATTGGTCAAAGGATAAAATATATGAGTTAGATAAAAACAAAATCCATTCGGCAATTAATGGATTTGTGTGCGAGTATCTTGACAGTATAAAAGGATATAGCAAAATTGAAACGCCTCATTTAAAGCTAATGGTATCAAATATGACGGAAACGCTTAAGTATTTAGGCGAAAGACTTATAAGTGAATTTGTGCAGTCGGATTTTAAACCCGAAAAATGCGAGCTGATTATTGGCAGAGACGGTGATATTCCTCCTCTGAAATTAGCGGCAAGCGAAGATATATCGGTTACAGTATCGGGCGCTATAGACCGACTTGACAGATACGGCGGATATGTAAGAATAATTGACTATAAAACCGGCAAGAGAGAGTTTAAGCTTCCGGATATTCTGATAGGTCAGAATATGCAGATGCTTATATACCTTTATGCTGTTTGTAAAAACGAGACTATAGGCGGCAAGCCAGCCGGTATATTCTATATGCGTGCGGCTTTGCCGGAGGACGGTACTGTAAAAAGCCGCAGTATGAACGGATTTATGCCGGAAACCGAGGAGCTTATAAATGCAATGGATAAAAGTGGAACCGGTGAATTTATCAATCAAAGTAATCCCCGGTCGCGCCTTATGGGTGTAACAGATGACGATTTTACCAATATTTTCGATTTTTTGGAATTGAAGCTAAAACAGGCAGGTCTTAATATAGCAAACGGCAGGTTTTCGGCAAACCCGATTGACGGTCGTGATAAAAAGGCGTGTGAATACTGTGAGTTTGCTTCAATTTGCAGAATAGAAAAAGAAAAGCCTCCAAGAGTGGATAGCTTTAAAAAAGATGAGGTTATGGAGGAAGTAAAAAGGCAGGTGAGCATAAATGGCATTTGAAGCTACAAAGGCGCAAGAAAATGCTATAAACGCGCAGGGCAGTATTTTGGTATCGGCGGCGGCGGGTTCAGGAAAGACTGCCGTTTTGGTAGAGCGTGTAGTAAAAATGCTCACCGACCGCAAAAACCCCGTTTTTGCCGATAGAATGCTTATAGTTACCTTTACAAATGCGGCGGCGGCTGAAATGCTGTCCCGTATTGAAAGCCGGCTTTACGAGGAGCTTGAAAACGACAGCGATAGTGAATTGCTTAAGCGCCAGTGCTATTTAATAAAATCTGCCGATATATGCACCATTGATTCGTTTTGCATAAGGCTTGTAAGGGAAAACTTTGCTCTATGCGGTATTGAGCCTGATTTTAAGGTTACGGATGACGGCTCACTTTACTCAATCAGAAAAGAAATACTTACCGATATTATCGGAGAGCGCATAAGGGCAAATGAAAAGGCGACAGAAAAGCTTTTAAATCTTTCTTCGTGCCGTTTCGGGGAAGAACCGTTGGCGGAGCTTATGGATAAAATATATATATCCGCAAAAAAAACTGCTTCGGTAAAAGGATTTATAAATGCTTTGAGCTTACCGTACAATACACCTTTTGGCAGTGATCATATTTGGTATAAATATGCCTTTTCCTTTGCATCTGACAGGGTGCGGTCAATGTTGGAAAAATCTGAGCGTTTGGCGGAAGCGGCGCTTTACAGCGAGAATACCGATAAGGCGGTTTTATATAGTGAATCGGTTGCAAATATAGTAAGCAGTATTAAAACAGCGGTTGACAGCGGCGCTTGGGATACCGTTTTCAGTACGGTGCGCTCTGCTGAAATAGGCAGAGTGCCTAACAAATCAACCGAAGAAATGAAGTACTATAAAGAGCAAATTGTCAGAGATATTAAAGGCATAGCGGCTTTGTTTTATGATTCTTGTGATGCTGTTTTTGAGGATATAAAAGACACCGCCGCGGCAGTAAACCTGTTGCTTGATATGGTAAAAGACTATGATAGGCGGCTTTTTGCAAGATTAAAAGAGGAAAACAAGTTTTCTTTTGACGATATAGAGCAATTGGCATTAACCTTGCTTTGCAATGAGGATGAAAACGGTAACCTTTCAAAAAGTGAATATGCAGAAAACCTGATAGGCAGATATGACAGAGTGTTAGTAGACGAATTTCAGGATGTAAACGACCTTCAAGATACACTATTTGATATTTTATCCAATAAAGGGAAAAACCTTTTCGTGGTTGGAGATGTTAAACAGAGTATTTATGCCTTTCGCGGTTCAAATCCCGATATTTTTCTTGCAAAGAAAAACGCATACGCCTATTATACCGAAGAAAACGCAGATAAAAAAAGAAAAATACTTTTATCGGATAACTTCAGAAGCAGAGAAGGCGTATGCACATGCGTAAATTTTTTCTTTGAAAAGCTTATGAGCGCACAGGTTGGCGGGCTGGTTTATAACGATGATGAAAAGCTTAATTGCAAAGCAAAATTTCCGGAAAACGGTCAGACAGCTACCGATTTAATTGTCATTGACAAGGTAGATGATGACAGCGGCGACAGTCTCATTAAAAGTGAGGCTATTGCCATTGCGGATTATATTGAAAATACGATTAATAAAGGGGAGATACTGCGCGATAACAGCGGTACACTTCGCAAGGCGCAGTACGGTGACTTTTGCATTTTGCTTGCCGCGCTTAAAGATAAATCGGGAGTAATAGCTGATGAGCTTAATAAACGGCTTATACCGGCAAAGGTAAGCGACGGGGAATTTTTTAATTCGACCGAGATAGTAACGCTTCGGGCTCTTATGAGTGTTATTGATAATCCTAAAAATGATTTAGAGCTGTTAAGGCTTCTTATGTCACCTCTTTATTGCTTTTCTGCCGAGGATTTAGCAAATATACGGGCAAATTCCGCACAAACAGGACTCTTTTCTGCACTGTGTTCATATGCTGTAAACGATAATAAATCAAGGGCATTTTTGGATAACATTGATGAATTAAGGCGCTTAAGCTGCATCTTGCCGCTTGACGGTTTTATATCATACATTATTGATAAAACAGATATGATGAATATTTTTTATTCTTTGCCTGACGGTGATATAAGAGCGCAAAACATAATGCGATTTATGAAGTTATCTGAAGATTATGCTTCCGGCTTTGGCGGCAGTATTTACGGATTTTTAAAGTATATCGAGTCTTTGCCTGAAAATTCGGTAAAACCGTCAGCATCGAAGGATGATCAGTATGTAAAAATAATGTCGGTTCACGGCTCAAAGGGACTTCAGTTTCCTATATGCATTGTAGCGGGACTCAGTAGTAAAATAAATACAAGCGATGCTATATCTGCTTGTATTTACTCCAAAGAATACGGTATTGGTTTTAAATATTTAAACAAAGATATACTAGACAAAAAAGAAAATTTGGGGCATAAAGTATTAAACGCCGAAAGCAGAAAAGAAATAGCGAGAGAGAGATTAAGACTATTATATGTTGCGATGACGAGGGCGGAAGAAAAGTTATGCCTCGTGTGCAGTTTGCGTAACGCACAAAGCGGACTTTTTAAGGCGGCGCAGGCATCCGACTTCGGCAGAGGTAAAATAAACGGAGATTATATTATAGGCGCTCAAAATTCTGCAGATTATATCCTTGCGGCGGCAATAACACATCCTGATAGTGATATTTTAAGAAAAACAGCTGAATGTAATGTAACTACAGCTTCCGTGGCGTGTAGTATGAATATCAGCTTTGTTGATGCATCAAAAATCAAATCTGCCGATGAAAAGAATGCTAAAGAGCAACAGCCAAATGATATTTTTTCGGAGGAAATAAGCAAAAATATAGAATATAAATATCCGTTTGAAAAGCTTTCGAGTATCCCCTCAAAGGTTTCGGTTTCACTACTTGCAAACAAAGCCGAAAACGATCATTTTGCTATGACGGACAGACCGTCGTTTATGCAAAAAGGCAGGCTCGATGCCGCAGGCAGAGGCACTGCGCTTCATAAGGCTTTGCAGTTTATTAAGTTCGGAAAAGCTTTCGATATTGATGCGGAATTAAAAAGATTATCGGCAGAAAAAAGAATTACCGCCGCCGAATATGATGTTATTGATAAAAGGGCTTTGGCAAGATTTTTTGAGAGCAATTTATATAAGCGAATATGCAATTCTAATAATGTAAAGCGCGAAATGCGCTTTTTAACCGAAATGCCCGTATCATTTTTAAATAAGGAAAGCAGTGATATAGACGATAGGTTTATTGTTCAAGGCGCGGTTGATTTATGCTTTTTAGAGGATGCAGGTGTTGTGGTAGTTGATTTCAAAACCGACTTTGCCGAGAACGCCGAAGAACTTAAAAGAAAATACAACGATCAACTATCAATTTATGCTGTGGCTTGTGAGAAAATATTTGGTGTTCCGGTAAAGGAAAAGATTATATATTCTTTCCATTTATCCGAACAGATAGGCTTATAAACACTAAGGGAAATGCTTAAGCATTTCCCTTAGTGTTTTTATATAGCTTATTGATTAAAGCCATTACTTCTTTTTGCTGCTCTTTTGTAAGTTTCCTGCAAGCACGTATACAGTTTTTTTCATTTGTAGTAAGCACTAAATCGGGCTTTTCGGCAAATATATTATTGTCGTTAATCCGGGTGCCATCTGTATCCCCATCTTCGTGAGGACTTAAAAAGTGTCTATCAACCCCAAACAGAATACTGTTAGGGGAAACATTATAAAGCCGGGCTAATTTAACTAACATATCGGGTGTCGGATTACCGTGAAGCTCCATACGGGCATAAGTATTCTTTTTTATGCCGAGCGCATCCGCCGCGGTTTGCTGTGTGTATCCTGCAAGTTTCCGGTATATTGATATTCTTTTATTTATTGCTTTGACTTCTTGTTTCATTTTATCTCCTAAAACACTTGACTAAATCGGACAATCTTGTTATAATTACACTTGTTCGCTGAAGTGGCTCAGTTGGTAGAGCAGCTGATTCGTAATCAGCAGGTCGTGGGTTCAAGTCCCATCTTCAGCTCCATATTAAAGGCCTGGCCCGAATTAGGGTTAGGCTCTTTTTAAAAGCACTCATAAATCAACACTTTCTGCTGTTTATTATACAGTTTTGTCGAAAAATGTCAAGCATTACCTTAAAATATTAGAAAGGATGGTTTTTTGGTTTACCTTAATTATATAACCTGCTGTGATAATGCCATTTCAAGGCACAATACGGCGCTAAAAGCACTTAACATACTTACTCTTAGTGCATTTGGTATTGAAACTTCCGAAAAATTAATTGTAAAAAGTAAATCAGGCAGACCTCATATTAAGAATTCGGATTTTGATTTTTCTATATCCCATACCGGTACTGTTGCATTAGTCGCCGCTTGTGGAAAAGGCACCAAGAACAAAAATATGATTTGTTTTGATGAGGATATATCAAAAATCGGAGTTGATATAGAACGGGAAGATAGGGCCATAAATTATAAAGTAATGATGAAAATAGTTAAAGAATATTTAACTATGAAAGAGCGGGAGTATGTATCGGTTGGAACCGAATTTGATAGAGAAAGATTTTTAGAAATCTGGACAAAAAAGGAAAGTATTGTTAAACTGACAGGGGAGGGCTTTGCCAAAATAAAAAATGCGGATAGTTTTTGTAAGCATTTAAAGTTTAACAAAACTATCCGGTTAGAGATAGACGGAAAAAAATATATTGTATCTATAGTTGGTATGTAAAAGCACGGCTGATAAATTAATCTAAGCCGTGCTTTATTCTATTCATTCCAATATTTTCTATCAAGACTTCTGAACCTTATGGAAGCGAGTATATGCTGTTTTTCGATTTTCTCACTGCCCTCAAGATCGGCTACCGTACGAGCCACTTTCAGTATCCTGTCATAGGCTCTGGCAGAAAGCCCTAATTCATCAAAACTGCGGCTTAAATAGTCGGCCGCATCGTTTGTCATTATGCAGAATTTGCGCAGAAGGGATGGTGTTAGTCGCGCATTGCAGGTAACGCCGGTGCCTTTATATCTGCGGTTTTGTATATCTCTGGCTTTGTTTACCCTTTCTCTTATTTCTGCGGATGTTTCGCTTTTTGCAGTATTAGCAAGCGATTTATAGTCAACCGGCGGCACTTCAACATGTAAATCTAATCTGTCAAGCATCGGCCCCGATATGCGGTTCAAGTATTTTCTTACCATATTAAGGGAGCAACTGCAAGCCTTTGTAGGATGCCCGTAATATCCGCAAGGGCAGGGGTTCATAGCGGCTACAAGTGTTATAGAGCTTGGGTATGTAACACTGCCCGATACGCGCGATACGGTTACAACACCGTCTTCAAGCGGAGATCGAAGAGCCTCCATAGCATCGCGGCGGAATTCCGGCAATTCGTCTAAAAATAAAACCCCATTATGTGCCAAAGATATTTCGCCGGGTTTAGGAACAGTACCGCCGCCGGTAAGCCCTGCCGCTGATATTGTATGGTGTGGTGCTCTGAACGGCCTTTTCGATACTATCGGGTTTTCCTTATCTATAATACCGGCAACCGAATGAATTTTGGTGGTTTCTATAGATTCTTCAAATGTCATTTCCGGCAGTATCGTGGGGAGGCGTTTTGCAAGCATACTCTTTCCCGCACCCGGAGGCCCTATAAGCAAAATATTATGTCCGCCGGCGGCGGCAACCTCAAGAGCTTTTTTTGCCGCTATCTGACCTTTTACATCACTGAAATCGAGCATATTATGCTCAATTGGAGCATCTTTCGGATTATGTTTGGCAGGTACTATTTTTGTGCTTTCATTTATATGATTTAACAAGTCCTTTATATGATATATGCCATACACATTTATTCCTTCGATAACTGCGCCTTCAGCGGCATTATCAGCCGGTACAAAAAGATTTGTTATGCCGGACTGTCTGGCGGTAATACTCATAGCCAGTACCCCGTTTATAGGTCTTACCATACCGTCAAGCGATAGTTCGCCTAAAAAAGCGCAATTGGGGATGTTAGCTTTGATTTGCCCTGATGCAAGTAGTATAGAGAGCATAATCGGCAAATCATATATTGCTCCTTCTTTTTTCCTGTCAGCCGGGGCGAGATTTACGGTTATTCTGCCGGTAGGGAATTTAAATCCGCTGTTTTTAATAGCGGCACGAACGCGGTCGCGCGATTCTTTTACTGCTGCATCCGGCAGACCTACTATATCAAAACTCGGAAGTCCCCCTGATACATCTGCTTCAATTTGTAACATATATGTATCTATTCCGAAGATGCCTATACTCTTTACAGATGAAAACATTATTCTACCCCTTTGTGATTTATTTTTAAATTATACATTATATTATCGTATCAAGCAACAAAAATATATAATTTTTTAATTTGTAGTTCACAAATTATACTAAAAGAGGGGATATAATAAATTCAGCAAGTATTAAGAAGGGAAAAGATATGAATTTTCGTTATAGACTGATGCAGTTTATGAGTGGCAGATATGGTTCAGATGCACTTTTTTATGTTTTGTTCGTAATAAGTGCAGCTTTGGCATTTATAAATATTTTTGTGCGTTCTGCGGTTTTACAAATGGTTGTATATGCAATAATAATCATTGCAGTTTTAAGGGTTATGTCGCGCAATTATACAGCACGACAGAAAGAAAATCATATTGTACTAAGCGTTATAAATAAAGTGAGAAGTATTGTAGGGTTGCGCCGTCAACGCAGAGCGGATTATACCCATATATATAAAAAATGTCCCAACTGCAAGGCGGTTTTGAGACTAAAACAAAAAAAAGGTAAACATACCACTGTTTGTCCAAGATGCAATAATTCATTTACTGTTCGTGTTTACAGAGAAAAATAAATACTTGACAGTGATAATTACAGTATAATATAATATGATTAACAATTATAGGGGGTTGTTAATTATGTATGACAGAAAACAGGTTAAGCTCAGAGCGAAAACCGCGCTCGCCGCTAATTTCGGCATTATTTTCGGCACGATTATAGTAGGTGGACTTATTATTGGTGCCGCAAGTATTGTCGCTTTCCTCATTGTAGGTCCTATAGCCGCGGGCTTGGCGCTTGTTCAGCTTTCGATTCTTCGCGGTGAGAAGGTTGAGTTCGGTGATATGTTCAAAGGATTCAATAATTTCGGTACTAACTGCGGCGCCGGAGTGCTTGTTGGCATTTATACTATCCTTTGGTCGTTACTCTTTTACATTCCCGGCATAGTAAAATCTTATTCCTATGCTATGACATTTTACATACTCGCTGATCATCCGGAAATGAAGGCTAACGAAGCAATTACAGCAAGTAAGAATATGATGAACGGTCACAAGTGGGACCTCTTCGTTTTAGACCTCAGCTTTTTCTGGTGGATATTGCTCGGCATGGTTACCTGCGGTTTGGCATTTATCTATGTTGATCCGTATATGGAACTCAGCCGCGCATCCTTCTATGAGTCAATAAAGAATCAGAATAACGCATAATCTTAATTAAATATGTAAAATGAGTGCGCCTCGGGGAAACCGAGGCGCATTTTTGCTGTTTATTAAATTTTAAAAAGCAAATCATCGTATGTAGGATACGGCCAGAATTCTCTCTTCACTTCAAGCTCGGATTTATCGGAAATATCGCGGATTTGGTTCATAATTGAAAGTACGGTATCGTGATAGAATAACGCGCTTTCGCGAATGTCTGATATAGTCTTTGACTCTTTAATAGCACTGTCAAGCCGACTTGTCAGACTAAACAATTCCGCGTTCTTAGAGGACAGACTTTTTGCAAGAGTTTCTTCCACAGAAAAGTCTATACCGTTACCGGCTTTGCGTTTATTAAGGATACAACCGCAAAGGAAATCGGTGTAAGCACTTATTGCCGGTATAATATCGCGCTTTACCATCTGCGATAATGTAAGCGCTTCAATATGTACCGTTTTACAATAGCTTTCAAGGCGAATTTCTTCGCGGCATTTAACCTCTGTTTCATTGAATACGCAGTTGCGTTCAAAAAGCTCAATATTTCGGGGGTTTGAAAGATATGCAAGCGCAACAGCGGTATTTTTAAGATTTAAAAGACCGCGCTTTTTTGCCTCATCCTCCCAGGATTTTGAATATCCGTCACCATTGAATATAATCCGCTTGTGAGCCGATATGGTATCTCGTATAAGGGTTTTAACATCACTTTCAAAGTCGGTTGATTTCTCAAGTGTATCGGCGAATTCGCGAAATACATCTGCAACAATGGTGTTAATCATAACATTGGCATCAGAAATCGAAGCTGAAGAGCCAAGCATACGAAACTCAAATTTGTTTCCGGTGAAGGCAAAAGGGGAGGTACGGTTCCTGTCGGTATTATCCTTCCTGATAACCGGGATAACATCTGCTCCCACCGTCATATTGGTTTTATTAACATCATTATGGTGCTCGCCTTTAATAATTGAATCTAAAAGCGAGTCAAGTTCATCGCCTAAATACATTGATATTATAGCCGGAGGTGCCTCCGCGGCACCAAGCCTTAAATCATTGCCGGCTGAAGCTACCGATATTCTGAGCAGATCCTGATGCTCGTCAACCGCTTTAATAACCGCCGCAAGGGTAAGCAAAAACAGAGTGTTAGAGCTTGCACTCTTGCCCGGCTTTAATAGATTAACTCCTGTATCAGTGCAAATGGACCAGTTGTTATGCTTTCCGCTGCCGTTTACTCCTGCAAACGGTTTTTCGTGTAAAAGACAGACTAAACCATGTTTTTCAGCGGTTTTTTTCATTATTTCCATTGTTAACTGATTGTTATCTGCTGCAACATTTGTGTTGGTAAATATGGGAGCTAATTCATGTTGTGCGGGAGCCGCCTCGTTATGCTCTGTTTTTGCCATAACTCCGAGTTCCCACAGCTTTTTATCGAGGTCGCGCATAAATGCGGCAACGCGGGGATTGATAACGCCGAAATAGTGGTCTTCCATTTCCTGCCCTTTAGGGGGCTTTGCACCTATTAGAGTTCTGCCGCAGAAAACAAGATCCGGACGTTTATCAAAAAGCTCTTTATCAACCAGAAAGTACTCTTGTTCAGGGCCTACCATTGTGTTTATATGCTTTACATCATTCATACCGAATAGTTTTACAATTCGCAGTGCCTGTTTATTTATGGCATCCATAGAACGCAACAGCGGAGTTTTTTGGTCTAATGCTTCTCCGCCGTATGAGCAAAAAGCGGTAGGTATGCAGAGAGTATCATCCTTAACAAAAGCATAAGAACTCGGGTCCCATGCAGTATATCCGCGTGCTTCAAAAGTAGCCCTCAGTCCGCCGGACGGGAAGCTCGACGCATCCGGTTCGCCTTTTATAAGCTCTTTGCCCGAAAACTCCAGTATCATTTTCCCACTTTTGTCAACCGATATAAAACTATCGTGCTTTTCGGCTGTTATATCAGTCATAGGCTGGAACCAATGAGTAAAATGAGTAGCACCCTTTTCTATTGCCCAATCCTTCATAGCATCAGCTACGGTATCGGCTATTGAATTGTCAATACTTTTATGTTCTTCTATTGCTGTTTTCAGCAGTATGTATATGTTTTCGGGAAGTCTCTCTTTCATTACTTCGTCGTCAAATACGCAACTGCCGAAAATTTTTGTTATATCGTTCAATTTTTTCCTCCGGATTGTTTATTTTCTGAATACAATGATAACATAGTTACCGAAAGGCAAAGCAGCCGTTCCGCCGATAAACGGATTTCCCTGAAGGTGTTTTGATAAAATAGTTTTAACATCTTCTATAGTCATTCCATCATCATATTCGTATTCAACCATTGTTTTTCCACTGTTCCAGGCTTTAACAGCAACTCTCGCCGCTTCGGAGGCATCGTTGCTGTAAATGTGATTGCCGGACTTAGTGTAGAAATAGTATTCTGTTTTATCTTCATATATCTTGAAAAAGTTGAAATCATCGTTAGGATCGGAATAATCTGAGCCATATTCATACATATCATCAAGGTTGTGATTCTTTTCGAGCTGATTAGTTGTGATATTAAAATAATTATGTAAATAGGTTATTTCCAAATCGCTGCTTTCAAGAGAATCATCAAAAGTTACATCAAGATAATAAAGACCATCGCCGGGGTTTATTATGTTCCACATATGTGGGACATACTCTAATTCCCCTGTATCATAATTAATAGATCCGCCGAGCCCCGTTACAAGACCGCACGGAATACCCAGCTTGTTCATAAGCAACTGCATAGCCCTTGAGTATCCCTCGCAAACGCATGTGCCATTAATTAATGCTCCGTATACTGTATATGTGTTGAAATCAGCTGAATAACCGTTGTTCACCAAGTATGCGGAACGGTTATCGTATGTGATATTCTCGCATAGATAATCGTGTATATATCGCTCCTTTTCAAAATCTGTTTCAAATGTTTCGGCTACTGCCAGTATATCTGCGATTTTCGCGTCAAGTTCAGCCTGCATCGCTTCTCTTTCAGCCTTGGTCACATTAAAGGCGCCCCGTTTGCTATCATCGGTATCAAACAAAAAGCTCACTTCAAATTCTCTTAGTAATCCCGTATATTTATCAGTACTGTATTGATAAGAATAGTTCTTCGGCATCCAGAAATATTCGGGATGGTCGTATGCTACAGCGTGAAGTGCAACTCTGATATCCGATTCCATAGTCTTAACCGATGTGCCTGCGGTAAAGTCTATATTAAACCAGTTTAATTCAAGCTCTGATATTTTTTCGTTAAGCTTGTTATAGGTTCTTTTTTGGTTTTCGTTTAATTGATCATAGGCGCGAATATCAGCAAAATAATCTTTGCCGCAAACATTACACGCAGCCTTGCTGTGATATGTAGCAGTACCCGAATGTCCGGTGGCGGGAATAACCGTTCCGGTATTTAATAATTCATTACATCCTGCACAATAAACATCACCGCTATATCCATCCTCGGTGCATTTAGCCGCTAAATAATTAATAGTTTTTTCCCCTCCGGCATGGTTATCGGGGTTGAGTTCACCGTAAGCCTTACCGCAGATATCACAAACGGCTCTGTTATGGCAATCGGCAACTCCGCCTTTATGTCCGGTAGCGGGAACGATGTAGCCAACACTCAATAAATCGCCGCAAACAGAACAGTATTTATCGCCCGTATATCCTGCCTCTGTACAGCTTTCCGCTTTGATGTTTCTTAATACGGGGTCGCCGTGCTGCCCGTTTGCCGGAATTTCACTGCCCCATTCTAAAATTATGCCGCAATCTTTACAGTATTTATCGCCTGAATAGCCACTTGTTACACATTTTTGGGCTTTATATCTTTTTAAAACCGTATTACCGTGTTCACAATCAATTCCTATGGATATATCTACATTCCAGCCGCTCAGATACTTAAAAAGCCTCGTTACATCTTTGTTATTGATTTTTTGGTCCCCGTTTGTATTAAGCGCCTCGGGGGTTACATCGACTTTCCATCCGGAGAGGAACTGAAAAAGTCTTGTTAAGTCTTTATTGTTGACTCTATCATCGCCGTTTATATCTCCGGCTTTAGGAGAAAAAGTAGGTTCGCTTGCCGCTTGGGCAAAGAAACTGAATGTTGTAACAGTCAACAAAACACATAAAGACAGTACTATTGCCTTACTTAATAAAGACTTCACTTTTTCCCCTCCTTTTTAAGCTTTACCAAACTAAAATTATTATATTTTTACCTTCATACCCATAAGATTTTTTTAAATTAACGGCACCGCGCAATTTAAGGCTTAAAGCATCAAAAACTTCTCTGTTTGTAAGAGATGTAAGATTTTTAAGCTCTGCGGATGTTTTCCCTTTATCATACTGAGATGTTATAAAAATTATTGCATCCCTGTAATCATCGGTTATATATGCACTGTTTTTTTCAAAAAAGTTAAGCTGTGTGTTTTTATAGTTTCCGCAAAAGAAATTAAAGTTATCTGAAACATCATACGAAGCTTCCGGCAAAAACTCTTTGGCAAAACTATGGTCTTCGGATATTTCAGCTTTAGTTAAGTTAAAATATGAATGAAGAACAGATGTATCCGAGCTGTCATCAAAAGTAACATCGAGATAATAAAGACCGTCCCCGGGATTTATTATATTCCACATATGCGGTGTGTTTTCGTGCTCGCCGCAAACGATACTGCAGGGTATTCCCGACTTAAGGCATAGATACTGCATTGCTTTTGAATACCCTTCGCAAATGGCTTTGCCTTCCACTAACGCGCCGTAAACGGTCGTGGAATTCACATTTGCATTTTTAAGGTCGCTTGCAGCACTGTTATCATACTCTATGTGTTCGCACAGATAATCGTGAATAAAGAGCTCCTTGTCAAAATCATTATCGAACTGATTAAGCTTTGATGTTACGGTTTTTTCGGCATCAATAAGCTTTGATGACATTTCCAGTTTTTGACTAAGAGTCATACCGTAGAAGCCGACGGTATCCTGTTTGTCACTGTATTCTTTAAAACAGATATATTTGTTTTTCTTGCCTTCAACTGAAACAAAAGACAAAACTTTAGGCATCCAAAATATATCCGGCCTGTCAAACATAAGCGCTCTATGTGCCGCAATGGCATCGGAGAAAATATCACTGTTTGAACACTTTGTAACATCAATAAGGCGCAGTTCCATATCTTCAACTGCTTTGTGAATTATCGAATAGAGCTTTTTTTGATTATCGCTCAACTTATTGTACGAAGATAATTGTGCGTTGCCTGTTACCTCATCTTCCGGAGTTATGTTGACAATTTCGCCATTGTTAATATCATAACTTTTAATTTCCGATAAAACCTTTTCCTCAAAAAAGCGGTTTAAATCAGAAGTATAATCTGAAAATCCCTTTTCACAACCTGAAAGGAAAAGCAGTATTACCAAAGAAAAGGCGGCGACACATTTCTTCATTTCAGTTCCCCCGGTTTACAAAAACAACATTTTCAAAGAGATTACGGATATATTCACGCCAATATATGCATACCGGCATTGTAAGATCGGTTTTGCAGTTGTTTAAGAGAAACACAAAATCATCATCGTTTAAACCGTTTTTTGCAATTTTCTCGCAAACTGCTGAAATTATCTTAAATTGCAAATCTTCTGAATGATCTGCCGATAGCATATCGCAAATCTGGATACCACAAAGGTGATATATTCCCTCTTCGCTTTCTAAATCAATGCCGCCGATACGGTCAAAAAACAGCGAAAGGGTATAGTAATCAAATTCGCATTTATAATCCACCGGATAGCCGACATAACTTTCATCGTCTTCAAAATCCATATTAACGTCTATAGTATATAATATTTCATCTTCAAAATCAAGAAAAATCAACAGTGATTTTCCATTTGGGAATAAAAATTTTAAACCGCAGTTTTCAGGACGTGAATAATACGGTACATTTTCAGCTTTATTGTCGGCTGATTTTTGACTGCTCTTAATGCTTTTGTCAAGAAAAAAGTACGAAAAAGCGAGGAAAACAGCCATACTCGCAATAAAAACGATCAGTATTCTAAAAAAATTTTTCATTCTTCTCACCAGGTTTATTATTTACAAAAGCAGGTAAATGTATTAAAATGATTATTTGTAAAGTTTTACAGTTAGTTTACAAAATAAGTTTTGTTGGTTGGTATAATTGACAAGAACAGTTGTAAATAGGAGGAAAACAGATGATCGAAGTAAAATCACTCAGTAAAAAATACGGCAGTTATCTTGCGGTAGATGATGTAAGCTTTTCTATCAAAAAAGGTGAAGTTGTCGGTTTTTTGGGCCCTAACGGAGCAGGTAAATCTACAATTATGAATATCATAACCGGGTATCTGTCTTTTACCAAGGGAGATGTAAGCGTAGACGGTATAGATATAATAGATAACCCGGAAGCCGCTAAAAAGCGCATAGGGTATTTGCCGGAAATTCCTCCGCTTTATACCGATATGAAGGTGAAGGAATATCTTTATTTTGTTTATGATCTTAAAAAGGTCAAATTCCCAAAATCGGCGCATATAGACGAGATAATGCGGCTTGTGAAAATCGACAATGTAGCAAACCGACTTATTAAAAATCTTTCAAAAGGTTATCGCCAGCGCGTAGGCTTTGCAGGTGCGCTTGTAGGCAACCCGGATGTGCTGATACTGGATGAGCCGACGGTTGGTTTAGATCCAAAACAAATAATTGAAATAAGAAATCTTATAAGCCGACTCGGGAAAAATCATACGATAATACTTTCTTCTCATATTCTTTCCGAGATTCAGGCTGTTTGCAAGCGGGTAATTATAATAAACAAAGGTCAAATTATTGCCGATGATACACCTGATAATTTAGCGGAAAAGCTTTCTTATGATAATACTCTTTCAGCAAAAATTGTTTGTGATGAGGATGATATGATTAAAACGCTTTCATCTGTTGAAGGGGTTAAAAATGTTGTGTCTACAGGGCTTAAGGACAGTAATGCTTTTGAGTTTAATATTACTCCGGAGAAGGATACAGATATTCGCGCAGCAGTATTTAACAAGGTAAAAGAGAGCGGAAAAACAATGTTGTCATTTTCTTCAAACGCTATATCTTTAGAGCAGATCTTTTTACGCCTTACGGAAGCGACCGATAACAACGAGGCAAGGCGGATGTTAGGTCTTGATTTTGAAGAAAATACGGAAACGGAATCTGAATTGCAGAACAATACGGAAAGCGAGGAAAACGGTAATGACAGCGATATTTAAAAGGGAATTCAAAGCGTATTTCAGAACGCCGATAGGTTATATAGTGCTTGCGGCGTACTTCCTCTTTTTGGGCATTTATTTTTCATTGATTTACAGTTACGGATCACCTGATTTATCAAGTCTATTGCTTGCAATGTCTGTTGTTGTGACATTTACGGTACCTGTTCTTACAATGCGACTTATGAGTGAAGACCGCAGGCAAAAAACAGATCAGGTTTTACTGACATCTCCAGTAAAACTCCAAGGCATAGTTTTAGGCAAATTTTTTGCGGCTTTTTGCGTTTATGCAATAGGCTTTGCGCCGACAGTTGTATTTGAAATAATTGTTTCAAGATATGTTGCTGTTAATATTTTCAGTTATATATATTCACTTTGCGGAATGTTGCTTCTCGGTGCGGCGCTCATATCTATAGGTATGCTTATATCGTCTCTTACAGAAAGCCCGGTTATATCGGCTATATTGACTCTCGTGGTGAATATTCTGGTGCTTTATATGTCAAGTTTTTCTTCAATGGTGAAAATATCGTGGATCTCCGCAGTAATAAGCAAAGCCGCATTTATTTCCGCCGTTGAAAGTTTTGGTGAAAACATATTGTCTATACCGGATATTATATACTTTTTGAGTATAACGGCGGCATTTTTGTTCTTGTGTGTGCGTTCTCTTGAAAGACGCAGATGGGCATAAGGAGGGAAAAGCAATGGAAGATAAAAAAATTGATATAAATAATCAGTCTGTATCCGCAGAGTCTGAAGCGGTAAAAAAGACAAAAAAACAAAAACGCATAAGAAGCCAGTTTGCACTAAAAAAGGGCAGTTATTCGGTTGTTATAATTGCGCTTGTATTAGCGGTGCTGATCCTCCTTAACTGGTTAGTTTCGGTACTTGGTGACAGGTTCCACCTCGAATTTGATATGTCGCCCGAAAAGATAAATTCAATAAGCGAGGAAAATGTCAAATTTATTGAGGGCATTAAAAAGGATGTTAATATAACCGTTTGCGCCGATGAAAAAACCTATGCTTCCTATATGGCATCATATGCAGAGGCTTATTACGGAATAAGCGGCGGAAGCGATTATTTTGATCAGACGGCTAAACTTGTAAACAAATACAAAACCTACAATGATAAAATAAAAATAGTGTTTATAGATCCCCAAAGTTCGGAGTTTACGGCTGTCACTCAAAAGTACCCGAATGCCGGTGTTTCTTACGGCGATATAATCGTAAGTTATGAAAGCGGCGAGAATGAGCGATATAAAAAGCTCGGCTTTTCTGATATTTATGAGCTTAAAACCGACGATACCTATGCGGCTTACGGATATAGCACAAGCTCAATAGAGGGCAATAACATTGAAACGGCGCTTACGGGGGCTATTGCTTATTGCACAAGCAGTAAGACCTCTAAAGTTGCTATATTTACAGGACATTCCTCAACCGATTATTCCTCTGGATATGTAGAGCTGTTAAAGGCAAATAATATCGAGGTTGACGTTCTTTCTTCAAATGTAATAACTGCTGTTTCGGATGACTATGATGCAGTGGTAATTATGGCGCCAACAGGAGATTTTCTCGATAGCGAGCTTGATGCTATTTCAACATTTTTGGAAAATGGCGGCAAGCTGTCAAAGGGACTTTTATATTTTGCCGATTCAACCTGCCCGTCTCTTCCGAATTTAGAGTCCTTTTTGACGCAGTGGGGGATAACCGTAAACAGCGGATTGTTATTTGAAACCAATGCAAATAATACTATTCAGGATGATCCGATGACAATGGGAGTTTATCCTGCAGCCGATCAAAGTGAAGGTGAAGAAGAAAGCTTTGACAATTCTATTATTAAAGATGTTTCGTTCTGCCTTACAGGATACAATGTTCCTTTAAGCATCGGCAAGGCGGCGGATCCGACTATAAAAGTTAATGCTGTTATGAACACGCTTGATTCTACTGTTATAGCACCGGTAGGTGCGGCGGCTGATTGGAGCGGATATACGGATGCGGATAAAAAGCAGTATCAATCTGTAATTGAGGCTAAAAAGTCCGATTATAATTCCGATAATAAATCTATATCAAGCTATGTTTATGCATTCGGTAGTATTGAGTATATCCAATCACAATGGGCGGAGAATTCAAGAGTTTCAAATAAAGACCTTGTGTTGGCTTGCACCGAGCGTGCTACAGGAGCAGGGGACAGCGGTATAAGCT
>CACXEV010000055.1 GCA_902766755.1 Oscillospiraceae bacterium
AGAAATGAAACAGAAGGGCATAGGAAAAAGTGAAGAGGATGTTTTAAGCTACGCTCTTTTCCCGGCTGTTGCCGAAAAGTTTTTTGCCGAAAGAGACGGTAAAAAACAGGATGAAGATGCAGTAAGAGAACTCACTGTTGAGTATTGATATTATTATATATTATATAAAAATAATTTTCTTGACTATCGCGCTTTATTTTGATATAATGACAATAGTAATCTATAAAGGCAAGACTGCAGCGATGTAGTTACGCAAAACTATAGGGACTCCTTGAGTCAGCCAGTTGCAGAAATACTGCACCGGCTGACTGTTTTTTTGTCTGAAATTTAAGAAGGGGGATGAGCGCAACTATGCTTTCAAAAAAAGATAAACGCATGCTTTTTGGCAAAAGTATGTCGCTTACCGCGCTTGCCCTTTTAATTATACTCTGTATTGTAATATGCTCAATCATTTCACTTGGATGGTTTGCCAACAACAAAAGAATTTCTGCTTTGGGTATGTATGCTTCTGCTGAAGAATTTGATGCTAAGGCAACTTATACAGCCTATGTTTATAATGCAAAAACAAACGAATTGATCGTTAATAGCAGCGAATTCTCCGCTACGAATTTTGTTAATTTAGTTGGGTCGGACCTGCTCAGATACGCACGCTATGCTTATAGTAAACTTTTATAGTACAGTCCTCTGGTATAATCGCTTACGGATTTTTTGTGTGAGTGGGAATAAGCGTTTATAATATTCTGTATTTTCTCTTTCTCTTCTACCGTAAAGCTCAGTATCAGAAAATCGAAAGCAGACAGGTCATCTGCTTTGTCAGCAAGGTAAATGGGCGTGGAATTCAAAATTTCACTGAAGCCGTTTTTACAGCGTACCGGGAATTTTACACCCATACGGTCAGTAAGAAAGCTTTTCCCTGCACATTCTGTGCAGGTTTTTGTGTTTTTAACAGGACAGTTGCGTGTAAGCATTAAGGGCAGTCTGCCATAAGCGAATATCCCCACACCGCCGGCAGATGCTATATGCCTTCCGTTATCCATATTGGTTTCGGCGCTTAAAGACACCATATCCGCACCAAGCGATTTTATAGTCTTTACACTTTCGGTGTTTGCACAGTTGAGTCCGTTTGAGGCTATTACGGAAAATCCTGCAATATGCGCTAATGTTATACTTTCAAGGTTATCACAATATGCCGTATATACCCCTTGCTTTTTTATATCGGATAGCCGGTTAAGTATCCGCTTTTCATCGGTTATAAAACGCGGCAGCTCGGCAATTTTAAGTATATCCTCGGGTATATTTTTAAAATCGTTATCAAGAGGTAAAATAACACCGTCACAGGAAATACTTTCGGGTAAATCACGGCAGTTTAAAAATTTAGTATATATTTTAGGCTTGCTTTTCCTTGTGTTTTCAAGGCGCGCCGGAGTATATCGGACAGATTTGTTCCGCTCATTTTTTGCCCTTAAAGTACTTAGTGTGTCTGCGGCATTCCGGCGCAGGTCATTG
Source organism: Oscillospiraceae bacterium (assembly GCA_902766755.1). Classification (GTDB taxonomy): domain Bacteria; phylum Bacillota; class Clostridia; order Oscillospirales; family Acutalibacteraceae; genus UBA737. The sequence goes on from CACXEV010000055.1 coordinate 1,507, forward strand.
AGCTCTGCACGGCTTATATAAAGTCCGTTCTCAATTTCCACATCTGCGTTTTCCACATAGTACGGTGTGCCCCCGAGCTTTGATAGGGATAGAATAATATCTTCCTTTTCGGTACTGCGATTTTGCGCCGATCGTGGGGCAGCACCCTCAACTGCTATACTATTTCCGCTATTGTCTGCAAATAAAATTTTAATCGGTGTATTGCCTTTAATTCGAGCATATATCTTAACCGGAATACTCTGCCTTTCTGCTTTATAAAATGAATGAAGAAATGAAAACGCGGTCTTGGATATTTCCGCATCCTCTTTAGTGCGGACACCGAACATATCTGTGCCAAGTACACCCTCATAATATCCGCTCGTGAACCCGGAGCGTGAAAACACATTTTTAAGGGCTTCCAAAAGCTTATTATCGGGTGCCGACTCCATAGAGGCACGGCAGGCGGCGGTCGCCGCGGCAACATATTCCGCCCGTTTCATTCTGCCTTCGATTTTAGCAGAGACCACTCCCATTTGCCGGAGTTCATCGAGGTAATCAATAAGCGATAAATCCTTAAGGCTTAAATCGTATCTGCCGGGTTTTGATGCTGAAAACTCCAGCCTGCAAGGTCCGGCGCAAAGCCCGCGGTTTCCGCTTCTGCCTCCGAGTACGCTTGATAGCAGGCACTTGCCGGAAACACACATACAAAGTGCGCCGTGTACAAACACTTCAACCTCGATATCCTCTTTCCCGGCTTCAATACAGAAGTTTTTGATTTCCTCTCTGCTCATTTCGCGAGCCAAAACAACCCTTTTGATACCGAGCTTTTTAAGCGGAATAAGGGATGCAGGGGAATGAACCGTCATTTGAGTTGAGGCGTGAAGTACCGCCTCGGGCAGTAAATTTTGCAAAACGGAAATAAGTCCCAGATCGGATATTATAAATGCATCAACACCGCAGTTGTAGGCTGACACCGCCGCATTAACAGCACTGCTCATTTCGTTTTCTTTTATCATAATATTAAGTGCAACATATACCTTAACGCTTCGTATGCGGCAGTATTCTGTCGCGCGGCGCAATTCGTCAAAAGAAAAGTTATCGGCATTTCTTCTGGCACTGAAATCTTTAAGCCCTAAATATACAGCATCCGCTCCCGAGCGTACAGACGCATAAAGTGCCTCAAAATTGCCCACAGGGGAAAGTATTTCCATTTTTTCACCACCTTATTTAGAAATTATAACATAAATAGAGAAAAAATTAAATCTTTTTTCTTTACTAAATTAAATCACGGTGTTATTATAAAAATCAGAAAGGTTTGATTATATGAAATATTTGGTTTTGTTATGTGACGGTATGGCTGATACGCCGGTAGCGGCGCTCGGCGGTAAAACCCCTATGGAAGCGGCGGTGAAGCCTAATATTGATGTGCTTGCAAAGAACGCTCAGGTGGGAATGTGCAGAACGGTAGCCGCGGGGCTTAAGCCCGGAAGTGATGTTGCCAATTTATCCGTAATGGGATATGATCCGCATGATTGTTATACAGGCAGATCTCCTTTGGAAGCGGCGTCTATCGGCATTGATCTTAAGGACAGTGATGTCACATTGCGCTGCAACCTTGTAACGCTCAGTGATGATGAGCCTTATGAGAGTAAAACAATGGTGGATTACTGTGCCGGCGATATTTCCACACAAGAGGCGGAGAAAATTATTAAAACTGTTGATGAGCAGCTCGGAAAGCCGCCTTTTAAGTTTTACAGCGGCGTTAGCTACAGGCACTGTCTTGTGGTTGACGGCGGCACTACAGATCTCGGCAATATGACACCGCCTCACGACATAAGCGGCAAGGTTATAGGCGAGTATTTAAGTGACAGTAAAAATGCCGCCGGGCTTATATCACTTATGAAAAAGAGCAATACATTTCTTAAAAATCATCCTGTTAATATAGAGCGCATAAAGCGCGGCCTTCGCCCGGCAAATTCAATCTGGCTATGGGGAGAAGGCACAAAGCCTTCAATAGAGAGCTTTGAAAAGAAGTTCGGTATAAAGGCGGCGGTAGTGAGCGCCGTTGACCTGCTTAAAGGCATAGGCAAGTGTGCAAAAATGACAGTGCCGCAGGTGGAGGGCGCCACCGGATATATAGATACGAATTTTGAGGGTAAGGCTGAAGCCGGTATCAAAGCATTTAAGGACGGTTGTGATTTAGTTTATATGCATTTTGAGGCGCCGGATGAATGTGGGCACAGAGCAGAGCCTCAAAACAAAGTAAAAGCGATAGAATATATTGACAGCCGCGCGCTTTCTTTAATACTTGATTATTTTAAGTCGGCAGGGGAAGATTACCGCATACTTGTAATGCCCGATCATCCTACTCCGATTGCTACAAAAACTCATAGCTCACAGCCGGTACCGTTTTTGATTTATGATAGCCGCAAGGCGGAAAAAGGTGTAGAAACATTTACCGAAAAAACCGCCGCAGCTACAGGCAGATTTATAGAACACGGCCCGGATGTTATGAAAATTCTGCTTGAAAAGTAATGCTCTACGGTGAGTAGAACTCATAAAAGTCACTCTATTTTGAAAAAACTATCTGTAGAAGAGTTTTTTCGCACGGTAGGGTGACTTTTAATTTTGCACATAATATAATTTAGGGCATAAAGCATCCGAGGTGAATTATGAAAAGAACAAGACTTAAAGACCGCCTGCTTCCCGATTATACACGAGGCGAAGAAATTTTTAATATGGTATCCCATATAGTAGGTGGTGCGTTCGGAATAGTAGCGCTTGTTGCCTGTACTGTAAAGGCGTTTATAGCTTTTGATGCGTATAAGATAGTAAGCGCATTTATATACGGTTTTTCTATGGTGATACTCTATACTATGTCAAGCGTTTATCACGGTCTAAGATCCGCAACCGCCAAAAAGGTTATGCAGGTTCTTGATCATTGCACAATATTTTTGCTCATAGCAGGCACCTATACGCCGGTGTCACTTGTAGCTCTCTATAAAGAAAATACAGTCCTCGGTTGGGTTATATTCGGTATAGTATGGGGCTTTTCAATACTTGGCATTACGCTTAACGCTATAGACCTCAAAAAATATGCGATTTTTTCGATGATTTGTTATATAGGGCTCGGATGGTGTATAATTTTCCCGCTAAAAACCGCCGTCCGCGCGATAGGGTGCACCGGCTTTTGGTGGCTGCTTGCAGGTGGCATCGCATACACTATTGGCGCTGTGCTTTACGGTATCGCGGGTAAAAAGGTTCACTTTTATATGCATTCTGTATTTCATATTTTTGTTGTTTTAGGCAGTATACTGCAGTTTGTAGCCGTGCTTTTTTACATTTTATAAAAAATCGCCCGTTATTTAAACGGGCGGTGTGTTGTATATTGTGTATTATGTCCTTGCCATTTTCATAACCAAAGAGTGGGGGAGCAGTTTTGCAACAAACCGGTAAAATTTATAAAACGGTTTGTTTGTGTAAACCGCTCTTCTTTTTTTAGAAGCCTTAAGGGATTTTTCCGCCATTTCGGCTACATTTACACGCGGAAGAGTATCAAAGGCGCGACTTGTTCCCCTTTTGATATTTGCTACGGGTAAAAACTCTGTGTCCATAGGACCGGGACAACATGCAAGAACATTTATATTCCTTGGCTTAAGCTCCTCTCTGAGCGCTCGTGACAGGCTCATAACATAAGCTTTTGTAGAGCAATATGTTGCCATTCTGATGTTGGGTGCGAAAGAGGCAATAGAGCAGGTGTTTATTATTTCGGCACCGTCTGGCATAAACGGGAGGCAAATGCTTGTAACTGTATTCAGCGCTTCACAGTTAAGCCTTACCATCATAGCATTATCTTTAGCCCCTATATCCTCAAAATTTCCGAGTTTGCCAAATCCGGCATTGTTTATCAAAAGCACTATTTCAAAATTTTCTTTTTTTATAGTTTCTTCGAGAGTTTTGGCAAAGGCATCGCTTGTCAGATCAAGGGGCAGTGGATATATTATGTCACCATAGCTTTCTTTAAGGCTTTTCAGGCGTTCAGCTCTCCTTGCTATCACAACTATTTTTTCGATTTCATTATTGTTTTTAATGACCGATTTGACAAATTCCGCACCGAGTCCGGAAGATGCTCCTGTTATTATAGCGGTTTTCATAGTATCACCTATTCTTTACTGAATTCTTCAAGTATCAGACCTTCGTTTTTCTCAAGCGCCCAATTAATATTCCAGTCGCTCGTAAATATCAGAAGGTCGTTACCCTTAAAGTCTTGCACCCATTTTGTATCGGAGGTGAGGTTCAGTGATTTTACATCGGTGCCCGGCGTTTTTATCCAGCGAATAAACTGGTACGGCATATTATTTCTTATTACATCAACACCGTATTCGTTTTTTAGCCGGTATTCAAGAACTTCAAATTGAAGTACGCCCACAACGCCCACAATAACCCTCTCCATACCGGTGTTGGGCTCGTGAAAAATCTGTATTGCACCTTCCTGCGCTATCTGCTCTACGCCCTTTACAAACTGCTTTCTTTTAAGACTGTCCCTATGTTCAATAACCGCAAAGTGCTCGGGAGCGAAGGTGGGTATACCCTCAAACTGAACCTTTTTAGCCCTGTCGCAAACGGTATCGCCTATAGAGAAAATGCCGGGATCAAACACACCTATTATATCTCCGGCGTATGCCTCGTTAATTATCTGGCGGCTGTCAGCCATTAATTGCTGCGGTTGGGAAAGCCTTAGTGTTTTACCCGACTGAACATGCAGATATTCTTTATCGCGTTCAAATTTTCCGGAGCATATACGCATAAATGTCATACGGTCACGGTGGGCTTTATTCATATTTGCCTGAATTTTAAATACAAATGCGGAAAAATGTTCATCCTCCGGTGTTATATCGCCGGAACTCGTGGCGCGCACAAGCGGAGGCGTGGTCATTTTCAGGAAGTTTTCCAGAAACGGCTGGACGCCGAAATTTGTAAGAGCAGAACCGAAAAATACCGGAGTAAGCTTGCCTTTTTGCACTTCGTTTATATCAAATTCAAAGCTTGCACCGTCTAAAAGCTCTATTTGGTCAACAAGCTCGCGGCGGGAATACTCACCGATGAGCGAATCAAGCTTCTCGGTATCGGATATATCACATTTTATCGCATCAAGCTTCATTTGCCCCTTATGCATATCTCCAAATGCGAGTATTTTTCTTTCACTACGGTCAAAAACGCCTTTAAAATCAACACCGCTGCCGATAGGCCAGTTTATGGGATATGTTCCTATTCCGAATTCTTTTTCGAGCTGGTCTAACAGCTCAAACGGATCTCTTGCATCTCTATCAAGCTTATTTATAAATGTGAAAATCGGTATGTGCCGCATAGCCGTTACTTTAAAAAGCTTTCTCGTTTGCGGTTCGATGCCCTTTGCCGCATCTATTACCATAACAACGCTATCCGCCGCCATAAGTGTACGATAGGTATCCTCTGAAAAGTCCTGGTGCCCCGGAGTATCAAGTATGTTTATGCAAAATCCGTCGTACTCGAACTGTAAAACCGAAGAGGTTATCGAAATACCCCTTTGCTTTTCAAGCTCCATCCAGTCTGATACGGCATGTCTCGCCGTCGCTTTTCCTTTAACGGAACCCGCTGTTTGTATTGCACCTCCGTAGAGAAGCAACTTTTCTGTAAGCGTGGTTTTGCCGGCATCCGGGTGAGATATAATAGCAAATGTTCGCCTGCGCTTTATTTCATCGCAAAACTCCAAAACAATCCCTCCAATTTTTGCTAAAACAGATAAATTGTAGCATAAATATATGTGTTTATCAACAATATTTTAAAAAAACAAAAAAAAGCTTTACTTTTTAAAAACTATGCGCTATAATGAGTACAACTAAAAATATCTGTGGAGGTATTATAATGAAAAAAGTATTAGCAATTATTCTTTGTGTATGCATTGCGCTTACTATTTCGGTAACTGCATTTGCTGCATCAAGTCCTCAGAACAAGGTTATTGTAAGGAAGGCTGTCGCTACAAAGCAGGATGGTACCATCATTGCGGTTGATACCCCTGTAGATGTTGCCGATGATAATACAGTTACCGCTGTTGCTGATGAAAAAACCTATGGTAAATTTGACGGTTGGAAGATTTACATTGTTGATGAAACAACCGGCGAAGTTACCGAAAAGGAAGCCGTAGTTAATGTTGACTACAAATTAGTTAAAGGTGATGCTAACTCTCAGGAGATAACAATAATTCCTATTAATAAGATTGCTATTGCAGGTAACTATGCCGGTAAGACAACTGATCCTACAAAGAGCAGTAATATAGATACAAATGTTATGGTTAGAAAAGGCTTTGGTGCCAGAGAAGATGGAACCACTTTTGATTCTGATAAGTTTGTTGAGATTGCTGTAAATGGTGTTCTTACTGCAACTGCCGATGAAAAAACATATGGTAAATTCAACAGCTGGAGCGTTTATGTAGTTGGCGATAAAACTGTTGCCGCAAAAGAGGGCACAGATTATTCTATCGCATCAGGTAGTCTTAAGAGCAAAGAAGTTAAGGTAAAAGTTCTCACTACAAAGAAGATTATCATTTGCGGTAACTATGCCGGAACAATTACAGATCCGGATAAGGGCAGCGCTGAAAAGGGCTCTCCGAAGACCGGTGACTTAAATGTTATATATGCTGCATTAGTTTTACTCGCAGCTGCTGCAGTTGTTTTCGGTGCAAAGCGTCAACTTTCAAAATAATTGAATAATAGTTTTACAGACCTGTGCTTAGCGCGCAGGTCTGTTTTTTTACGCTTAATTTAAAAGAGCCTGATCTGTAGCGACAAATCGGGTAGAGTTCCCACCTTTTTTACTCTGTTTTATTTAAACATTGTTTGAACACCGTCAACAATTTCGCCCATAGCTTTAATTAACTTTGTTGAGCCTTTGGCAATATTGTGCTTATCCTGTGTGATCATTTTACCAACAACTACAACGGCTGCGCCTGCTACCATACCGGTGCCTATTCCTTTTATAAAACTCATTGAATTATTTTGCATAAAAACACCTCCCTTTTGGTTTATTGTTACCATCAGGGAGGTTATTATTTATTGTTTATATGTTTTTAAATTCTGCAAACGGAGGATGAAGCTTATCTTTATCCGACAGTTTAATTTCAAAATTCTCATCAATAGGCCATTTTATACCTATATCCTTATCGTTCCACATAAGGCCGCCTTCATCATTCGGATGATAATAATCATCAACCTTATAAACAAATTCAGCCTCATCAGACAAAACTAAAAAGCCGTGTGCAAAGTTTTTCGGTATAAAGAACTGGCGCTTATTTTCTGCTGAGAGGATAACACCCTCCCACTTACCGAAAGTGGGTGAGCCCTCGCGCAAATCAACCGCAACATCAAAGACTTCTCCTCTTATGCACCTTACAAGTTTTGACTGACTGTATTGCTTTTGAAAATGAAGACCTCTGAGTACTCCTTTTGTTGACATCGATTGATTGTCCTGCACAAAGTCTACTTTAATACCGCCGGCGAAAAAATCTTCCTTTTGATATGTTTCCATAAAATAACCGCGCGAATCGCCGTAAACTGCAGGTTCAACGATAATCACACCGTCAATAGAAGTTTTAATAAAATTGAACTTACCCATATTACAACTCCTTTTTCGAGGAATACATTTTATCGTAATACTTCATATAATCGCCGCTTACTACATTTTCCATCCATTCGCGGTTTTCGAGATACCATTTAAGGGTTTTTTTGATACCTACTTCAAAGCAGGTTTCAGGGTACCAACCAAGCTCATTTTTAATTTTCTCCGGATCAATTCCATATCTTCTGTCATGGCCTTTACGATCGGTTACATGCTTGATCATATGCTCTCCAACAGAACTGTCAACATTCTCTTTAATGTATTCGATGATAGACTTAACAATAAAGATATTGGGCTTCTCATTATGACCGCCAACATTGTAAACCTCTCCAAGCCTTCCGTCGCGTATAACCATATCAATAGCTTTGCAATGGTCTTCTACATAAAGCCAGTCACGAATCTGCATACCGTCACCGTAAACCGGCAAATCCTTATGCTTGAGTGTATTGTTCATAATAAGCGGAATAAGTTTTTCCGGGAACTGGAACGGACCATAGTTGTTTGAGCAACGGGTAATGTTTATTGGGAATTTATATGTATCTCCGAATGCTTTTACAAAAAGGTCCGCAGATGCTTTTGAGGATGAATAGGGAGAATGAGGATCAAGCGGAGTAGTCTCCATAAAGTAGCCTGTTTCTCCAAGCGTGCCGTAAACCTCATCGGTTGAAACCTGTAAGTACTTTACACCGTCTTTGTATTTATCATCGCCTACAGTCCAAGCCTCCTTGGCGCACTGAAGCATATTAACGGTACCCTCAACATTTGTCTTTACAAATATTTCAGGATTTGAAATACTGCGGTCAACATGGCTTTCTGCTGCAAAATTAACAACATAATCAATCTCATTCTCTTTAAAGATTTTTGATATTGCCGCTTTATCGCAGATATCTGCCTGAACGAAAGAGTAATTAGGATTGTTTTCAACACTTTTAAGATTCTCAAGATTTCCGGCATAGGTCAGTTTATCGATATTTATGATGCGAACATCATTATATTTGTTTAACATATAGATAACAAAATTTGAACCGATAAATCCGGCACCTCCGGTAACAAGATAGGTCTTCATAAAAAAACTCCTTTTTAATCTTTTACTTTTGAAATATATTCCTTAAGCGCCGTTTGCCAATCTCTCATTTCATTGCCTACGCCGCACTTAAGTGCCATATTTTCCAGAGAAGAATAAGCCGGTCGCTTTGTAGGACTTTTATATTCATCTGAGGAGCAAGGTGAAACAACACCCTTATCATAACCTGAATACTCAGCAATTCTTTGGGCAAATTCAAACCAGGAGCATTCGCCTTCACCTGTACAGTGATAAATGCCATAGTGTTCGGTTTTTGCAATTTTAAGAATATGGAAAGCTAAATCGTTTGCATTTGTTGGATTACCACGTTGATCGTTCACTACTGTAATAGAGCCTTTTTCCTTAATTACACGTCTTACGGTCTTAACAAAATTCTTGCCAACATATCCGTATAACCATGATGTGCGGACTATAAAAGTCTTGTCTGAAAACGTCAGTGCGTATTTTTCACCTAACGCCTTGGATGCACCGTACGCGCTTTGAGGATTTATCATATCCCATTCGCAGTATGGTCTGTTACCGTTGCCTGCAAAAACATAGTCAGTTGAAATATGAATTAATTTAGCATCTACTTCCTTAGCGCATATTGCTAAATTTCTGACACCCAAAGCATTAACTTTAAACGCCACGTCTCTTGCGGTCTCGCAACCGTCAACATTAGTCATAGCGGCACAGTTGATTATTATATCCGGCTTTGCGTTTTTAATAAAGGTTCTTGTAGAGTCCATATCGGATATATCAAAGTTGTCTATATCCGCAGGAATTATTTGAGTATTGCCGTAAACACCATCGATCAAACCTATTTCGGCTTTTCCACTCTCTAAAATTGAAATCAGCTCGTTTCCAAGCTGACCCGCAGCACCTGTAATCATTATTCTCATACTTTATGCCTCCATTTGATTAAATATTTAATACAAGAGACGATATGGATAGTTAAAAGTTTTAAACTTTTATGGCTTCCCCGTTCCCAAAGGTGAGTTACTTTAACATCGGGCAAAAAATATGTTTTCCCTAACTTTTTTGCCCTGAGTGTTAAATCGGCATCCTCAAGGTACATGAAATATCGATCGTCAAATCCTGCTAATTGCTTAAAACATTCGGTTTTGATACAGAAAAAGCAACCGCTGCAAAAATCTATTTCACAAGGTGTATTTATATCCTTGTCCTTCCAAACATATTCACTGCGTATTTTCTTTGATAGTCTGCCTAAAAACAATCTTTTAAACGTTGGAACCGATTTTGGAAGATACTGTGTTGTACCGTCGGTATTAAGCACATCAGGCGACACCATAACTGTCTCCGGGTTTTCTTCCATAAAATCCACTATATCAGCAAATACATCCGAATTAATGGTAATATCAGGATTTATCACAAAATGATAGTTACTGTCAATTTGTTCTAAAACCTTATTATGTGCCGCACCAAAACCAATGTTTTTTTCAAGTCTTATAATTTTAACGGCCTGGGCGAGGTAACTGATGCGTTCGAGAGTATCGTCAGTCGAATTATTATCGATGATGTAAAGGTTAATGGGATATTTCTTGCAGTGAGTCAGTATTGATGATATTGCCGCCGCCGCTTTATCACCATCATTATGAGTTACAATAGCGGCAGAAATTTTAGAACTATTTGGCAAAAATACACCCCCAATATTCCACTAAACAGCATTATACAACATATGTATGAAATTGGCAATAAAAAAAATAAATATTCGTTGAAAAAAGTGATATAAAGTGATACAATGTTGTTAATTTCAAAACAAGGAGTAACTATGGGCAGGTTCAAATCTTTTATTGCTTCAATATGGCATTTTATAAAGCTAAAACCTATAGTTGCAGTTATTCCGGCGATATCTCTCGGTACTGCGGCGGCTATAGCTGTAACGGTACTTGCCGTAAACCATTTTAAAAATTCAGAGGGCTCGGGGTACTATTTTCCGAGTATGTCTTCTTATGTGTCCTCTGCTCCTGATACTTTAAATCAAACAAGTGATATTCAAGAGGTTTCATCAGTAGTATCGGTTGCGGCATCTGTTATACAGCCTATTAAAAAGAAAGTGGCATACAAAGGAAAAGATATTAATGTCGCAGCCGTTGAGGTTGCAAAACCTGATTCGGTTGAGGATAGTGAAAACGGCAGTTATGTGAAGGAAACACCGGAACAGGGGGCTCCTGCAACACCGGTTATACCCACAACATTTTTCGGAGGAAGTAAAGCTTCAACCGAAAGATACACATACGGCATAGATGTATCAAGTCATAATAAAGCTATTGATTGGGCGGCGGTCAAAGCAAGCAATGTTAAATTTGCTATGATTCGTTGCGGGTACAGAGGATATCTTACAGGTAAGATAGTTATGGACTCAAGCTTTGAATATAATATTGAGAACGCATACAAAAACGGTATTTCAGTAGGCGTTTACTTTTATTCAACCGCTACAAACGAGTTGGAGGCAATGGAGGAAGCGGCTTATGTTGTCGAGCTGGTAAAGGCAAAGGAACAAATCGGTATAAAGCTTTCCTACCCGATAGCGTATGATTTTGAGGAGTTTTATAATACTGATGATAGATCACGCGCAAAATTTCTTTCAAAATCGCAGATTTCTTCTGATGCATCGGCATTCCTCGAGTATATAAAATCCTCCGGATATAATCCTATGTTCTATGCCGGTAAAAACCCGATGAAGAATAATTTTGAGTCATATCTTGCATCAAAATACAATTTTTGGCTTGCAAACTATGCTAATGCTACCGAGTATGCCGGCAAATTCTTTATGTGGCAATTCACGTCTTCGGGTAGTATAAACGGTATTGCCGGGCGAGTAGATTTTAATGTTCAGGGCTTCCGGAATAACGATAATTTACCGCGGTTTTCGATCTGCCAAAAATCCGGAGTTGCATGCTATAAGTCACCAACACTTTCATCCGAACAGGTTTTGACTTTAACGGCCAATGAAATATATCCTTACCGTAATACATACACAGATGAGTTTAAGGAAATCAAGGTTGGAAAAGTTTATTGCTATGTGCAAACGGCTGACCTGTTTGCACCGTTTGAAACCACAAAACAAAAATATAAGACAAATACGGCAGAGCAAACATATAAATATCCTATAGCTGACAATTCCTATAAAACAGGTAATTTAATACCTGCAGGCACAGAACTTGAGGTGAGGGGCGTATGGGGTAATAGTTGGATAGAAGTAAAATATGGCGGTAATGTTTGCTATGTAATGGTAAATAATCTTGCAAATATAGGGGATGTCTCACCGGCAGATACTCCGAATAATACGAATTCAAGCTCAAGTTCTTCTGCAGATAATACAACAAGTAAGGACTCTTCTACCGACAGTTCGTTAAACAGTAATTCTTCCGATAGCTTCACATCGGGAAATGCTTCGGACGACAGTTTACCCTCTGCAAGTTCTGAGGATGATATATCGGAAGATACCGAGACAAAAAATTCTTCATCCGATAGCTTGACTTCAGAACAATTAAACGCCTCTTTGAATGAAAGCAAATCATCTTAAAAGTCAAAATTTATTTAAAGCTTCGTGACAGTCGACTTATATAAAAAAGAAGAGCTATACCTACGGTACAACTCTTCTTTTTTGGTGACCCGGACGGGATTCGCTACGACGCTGTCGCGTCTACACGCCCACGGGCTTTGCAACCGTCCACCGGAAGGTTGCAATTTGCCCTACGGCAAACCGCCCTTTTCGAATCCCGTCGTTTCTTGCAAAACTAAAAAAGAAGAGCCATACCTACGGTACAACTCTTCTTTTTTGGTGACCCGGACGGGATTCGAACCCGTGTTACCGCCGTGAAAGGGCGGTGTCTTAGGCCTCTTGACCACCGGGCCGTTGGTGGCTGTAACTGGACTCGAACCAGTGACACTCCGGGTATGAACCGAATGCTCTAGCCAACTGAGCTATACAGCCATTTATCGCTTGCGCGACCTAAATATTATATAAGTTATTATTCGGTTTGTCAAGCAAAAAATACAAAAAAGCGACGCATAGCGCCGCTTAAAGGTTTTAAGATGTTATATTCCGCTTTCGATACCGCTTAAATTCGAATAAATTATATTATATCCGAATGCCGAATTTGTATTTGGAACAAAAAGCGTTTCGGCAGAGGTGACGAACGGTTCGTCATCATGCGGAGTTACTTTAACTTTTGATTTTACGGTAAAGCTTCCGTCCTCATTTGTACTTATGTTGGTTACCTCATGGGAATATGCTGTGTATCCGCGTGGTGCGATATAAACAAAACCGTCTTTATGCATATTATCATCATCTTTTATTTCTACTATCTCAAGTCCGTACATATCATTTATAAAGCCCTTTACAATGGTGTCCGATATGTAATCGGGATTTTGACTGTCACGCTCTTTAAGTAGAGCAAGAAGGGAATTATCCGCCAACTTATCCGCACTTTCAAAATCGGCATTATAAGAATAATTGCGGTTAAGCATATTGGTAAAGCGAGCCATAAGCGCACGGTTTAAAGCACCTTTTTCAGGTGCCGCCTGAACTTTCGCCGCAACCGGCATAAAAATACCAGCAAAAGCTATTAAAATACAAAGAGGAAGTGCCAAAAACAATAGTCTTTTCTTCATAATGGCACCTCCCTCAAAAATTCTATATTCTATTATACTTATAAAGTTATTTAATGTCAGCAACAATTCAGTTACAAATGTTTTCAATTTTGTTACTATTTCAGCATTTTTGTAAAAAAATTGTGCTATTGTTACAAATTCACAAATTTTATACATTTTTTTAAAAAATTCAGTTGTAATTGCATAAAAGATATGCTATACTCATAATATCGCTAAAAAGTATTTATTAAGGAGTGCTTAATTTGAAAGTATATGAATCTGAAAAAATTAAAAATATTGCCTTTTTAGGTCATTCAAATTCGGGAAAAACCACCCTTGCCGATTCAATTATATATTGTCTCGGTGGGGCGGATAGAATAGGTAAAACAGCCGAAGGAACGGCAATTCTCGATTTTGATCCGGAGGAGAAAAAACGCGGTTGCTCGGTTTCAACTTCTGTTTATGCGCTTGAGGCAAATGATCAGAAAATTAATCTTATCGATGCTCCGGGACTTTTCGATTTTGCCTCCGGTATAAGCGAGGCGCTTAGCGCCGCAGATTGCGCCGTTATTACGGTATCGGGCAAATCCGGTATCACAGTGGGCGCTAAGCAGTGCTTTGAAAAGGCGCGCAACGCAAAAAAGGCTACGGCATTTTTCGTCGGTAAGCTCGATTCATCCCATGCGCATTTTTATCGGGTTATATCCTCTCTTGTAGGAAGCTACGGTGCGGTAATTTGTCCTGTAATTGTTCCGTTTGTTGAGGATGATACCGTAAAGTGCTATGTTAATCTTGTTGAAAACCAGGCATATAAGTTTGATGGGATAAAGCCGGTCAAGTGCGAAATGCCTGTGAGCAGTGATATCAGCAGTATGCGTGATATGCTCCTTGAAGCGGTTGCTTCCGCGGATGAGGAGCTTATGGAAAAATATTTTGACGGTCAGGAATTCACCGCTGAGGAAATGTCAAGAGGGCTTAGCGCCGGTATAGCTTCAGGCGATATATGCCCGGTTTACTGCGGCGTTCAGCAGACCGGTGAGGGCGTGCAGTTCCTTATTGATGCAATTTTAAACATATTCCCGTCAGCCGCGGCGGCAAACAAACCGCAGGGCGAAAACTGCGCACTTGTGTTTAAAACTATTGCCGACCCGTTTGTAGGCAAGCTTTCGTATTTCAAGGTTTCCGGCGGTGAGATAAGCGGTGATATGCGGCTTAAAAACAACCGTACAGGCGAAGAAGAACGCATAGCTAAGGTTATGGTACTTAAAGGCGGTAAACAGGAGGACGCGGGCAAAATACCTTTCGGTGACATAGGCTGCGTATCAAAGCTTTCGGGTACTGTTACAGGGGACACACTCTCAGCTTCCGGCAATATTAAAATTGACACGGTTGATTTCCCGAAGCCCACGCTTAAAGCTGCAATATATCCGGTTAAGAAGGGTGACGAGGAAAAAATCAGTTCAGGCCTTGCGCGTATATGTGAGGAGGACCCCTCCTTGCAGGTTTATACCGACAGTGAAACCCACGAGCAGATAATAGTAACACTCGGCGACCAGCACACCGATGTTGTGCTTTCAAAGCTGAAAACAAAATTTGGTTGTGAAGCAGAGCTTAAAGAGCCGAAAATTGCCTACCGTGAAACGATAAAGAAATCAGTTAAGGCGCAGGGCAGGCATAAAAAGCAGTCGGGCGGTCACGGTCAGTTCGGCGATGTATGGATAGAGTTTGAGCCGTGCGACAGTGACGACCTTATCTTTGAGGAAAAGGTGTTCGGCGGTGCCGTACCTAAAAATTTCTTTCCTGCTGTCGAAAAGGGACTTCGCGACAGCGCCCAGGCAGGCGTTCTCGCAGGATTTAAGATGGTAGGCATCAAGGCTACTTTGTATGATGGCTCATACCATCCGGTTGACTCTTCGGAAATGGCGTTTAAAACCGCCGCGTCACTCGCATTTAAAGAGGGTATTTCAAACGCTAATCCTGTTCTTCTTGAACCCATATATACCTTGAATGTAACCGTTCCCGATGAAATGCTCGGCGATGTTATAGGCGATATAAATAAACGCCGCGGCAGAATTATAGGTATGGAACCGGGAGAGAATAAACTCCAGAATTTAACGGCGGAGGTCCCAATCGCAGAAATGAGCGATTTCTCAACCGCCATGCGAGCGATTTCTCAAGGTACCGCTACATTTACAACCGAATTTGCCCGTTATGAAGAAGTACCTGCGGCAATTATGCAGAAGGTTATAGAGAAAGTAAAAGCAGAATAAAAGAGCAAAACCGCGGCATCAGCCGCGGTTTTCCCTTTTCTATGTATAAAATTATAAGTTTTTAAGGTATTCTATAAGCGCGGGGAAATCACCGTGCTTATATTTATTTATATCTTCACCCTTTTTGTTTATCATACAGTCTGTGAGCAAAAACACATTTATACCGAGACCCTTCGCCACCATATCTTCGTCCACATCGTTTCCGACAAATAAGCACTCATTAGGCGAAAGATTTGCTCTTTTTAAAACATCGCGGTAGTAATCGAGGTTTGGTTTACAGTAACCGATATTTTCATAGCTTGTAAAAAACTCAAAATCCTCGGGAGTAAGACCTGCCCAACCTATACGGGTTTTAGTTGCTGTTGCCGGGAAGATAGGGTTGGTAGCAAGAATTATGCGGATACCTTTTTCTTTTAATATTTCAATAGCCTTTTTTGCAAGAGGATTATATCCGCAGGTGTGTTGCGCTTTCTTAAAATCGACATCATAAAACTCTTCAAAAAGCGCGCGGTCTCGCTCAGTCCTTTCTTGCCCGTAAATTGAGGAAAAATCGCACCAAAAAGCCTCTTCATTCGTCTTTTCACCGGTATTTTTAACCATAGCGACGGTGCCGTGCCAAATAGAATTTATAAGCTCTTCCGGTTCGTAACCGTAAGGCGCGAGTTTTTTTATAAGATATTTAAAATATCCCTTTGTAAATTCTTCCTGATCCATCGGCAGTAATGTACCGTCTAAATCAAACAAAACAGCTTTAATATTTTTCTCCATAAACTTATCTCCTAATGCTTGCCTTTGTCACTCGTGTTGTAAGGCATATATTTTATCTTTCTTCTGTTTTTCGCCTTTTTGCGGCGGTTCAGCTGCCAGATCCGCCAGATAAACCATACAACAATCAATGCCAGAACGACATATACGATTTTCATATATTTTGAAGTGAAAAAGGTTTTAAGTGTGTCCAGTGCCGCCAACAGGAAATTGCGGTCTATATCTTCGTGCGATATGAGATTTACAGTTCCTATAACATTGTTTGCATATATAATATCAGCAGTTCCCAGCACCTGACCTTTTTTTACAGGCGCTTTAACACTCTTATTTTCATAATTCGGCTTTATTGTAATTGTAGAATCATCTGCATCACTTGGAAGAACGGAAACAAAACCGTTTTCGGTATAAAGAGATACAAAATCTTTCTCGAATGAGAGTTTTACACCGATTTCGCAAATCGGATTATCCTTATCGGCTATATTTTTAAAAGAAAAGTTGTTAAAAGCCCAGCGGTAAAGCTCCTTGCTTTCTATAAACTCATATCTTTTTCCCTCAACATTCGGGCAACCGAAAAGTATACACATATAATTGTATCCGTTATAAGAAGCGGTGCTTACAAGACATCTGCCGGCTTCGCTTGTGTATCCGGTTTTAACCCCTTTTGCATACAAATAATAGTAATTTGTAGAGCTGTCCTGCAAAAAGTTGGTAGTGGAAATGGTTCGTGCCTCATGCATATTTGTGGCAGGTACTGTATATCTGACTGTTTCGCAAATAGTTTTAAATGTTTCGTTTTTAAGCGCATAGGAAGTGAGGGTATAGGTATCTCTGGCTGTCGTGTAGTTCTGCTCATCGTGAAGTCCTACAGGGTTCTGGTAATGTGTGCCGGTAAGACCTAATTCTTTTGCCTTGTTATTCATCATAGCAACAAAATTTTCCACACTTCCGCCATAGGTCAATGCCGCAAGATATGCACAGTCTCCGCAAGATGACATAAGCACATAATATAATAGGTCAAGTCCGCTTATCTCTTCACCTATCTGAAGATTTGAAACCACACTTCCGGTACCAAGTACCAGTTTGCGAGCTTCAACGCTCATAGCGATTTTTGCGTTCGGGTCGAAAGAAGGGCTTTCAAGAATAAGCGTTATTACCATTATTTTTGTGATCGACGCGGGGTAAACCTTGATATCGGGCTCTTTAGAATAAAGCACTTCACCTGTATCGAGCGATACAAGCATTGCGCTTTTAGCCGTGATTTCAACGCCGGTGGGCTCATATGCCGAGGTGCTTAATATCGGTAAGAAACACAGAACAATTGCTAAAAATAAAGAAAAAATTCGTTTTGGCATAGAAATTTACCTCATTATGTGTTAAAATACATTCTAAGGATTATTATACAACATATTTTTATAAAAATAAAGAGCAAAAAGGCGGTGAAGTGAGATTGGTTTATATAACCGGAGATATGCATGGTGATTTAACCCGGCTTTATGATAAGGAATTCAGGAAACTCAAAGCCGGAGATGTTCTTATAGTTTGCGGAGATTTCGGCTATATTTTTTCGGGTGATAAAACCGAAAAACAGGTTATAAACTTTTTGGCAAAAAGAAAATTTGTAACTGCTTTTATTGACGGCACACATGATAACCTTGACCGCATTTACCGGGCAAGAGAAACGGTTTGGCACGGCGGCAAGGTGCATAGAATAAAAGGTAATCTTTTATATCTTTGCAGGGGGCAGCTTTTTAAGATAGAAGGAAACACATATTTCACCTTCGGCGGAGGGGAAAGTACGGATAAGGATATGCGGCTGCCACTCGGTAACTGGTGGCGCGCAGAGGAGCCTACTCCTGCCGAAATGGCAGACGGCGCACGCACGCTTGACGAGGCGGGGCTTACTGTTGATTACTTCATAACCCATGAGCCGCCTTCAATAGTTAAAAGCTCAATGCTGCTTCGCAGGGGTGAAAATGACAACACAAATAAAATCAACGGATACTTTGAGGAAATAGGAAAATCCTGCCAATTCCGGCATTGGTACTTCGGTTCGCTTCATGAGGACAGGGTTATTACCGACAGATACACCTGTGTTTTTAAAAAGCTGATACCGATATCCCCGGCACTTGACAACAGTAGTATAATAATAACATAAAACTTTGGAGGTTTTTTATGGCAAATACCGATAGACTTTGTCCCGGTTGTATGAAAGACAATGGGGGACAGCGCGTTTGCAGCGTTTGCGGATATGACAGTTCAAGAAACAACCCTTCCGATAAATTGCCGGTAAGGTTTATGATTAGAGACAGGTATTTTATCGGCAGAGTGATTTATTCAGATGCACAGTCAACCATTTATTTGGGCTTTGACACTATTGAAAACAAGGCGGTAAGCGTTAAAGAGTATTTTCCGGTGGGTATTGCCGGGAGAAACCCTGATAAAACGGTTTATGCCGCCCCTGAGTCTCAGTTTCCCTATAATGAGAGACTTATAAATTTTGTTGAATTGAATAAAAAGTTTATAGGCTATCCGCTTGCGAGCCTACCTTCTACCTATTCGGTTTTTGAAGAAAATTCTACAGCTTATGCAATATGCGAAACAATTTCAGGTATAACCCTTAAAAAATTTCTTTCGCGTAACGGAGGAAGCTTACGTTGGGAGCAAATAAGACCGCTTATTTTGCCCCTTATTGATACGGTAAAATCACTTCATGAGTTAGGAATCATACATGGTGCTATTTCGCCTGAAACGATTATGGTTTGCAGGGACGGTAAACTTCGCTTTATTACTGTACCGGCAGATGCCGGAAGGGGCGAAGGTTTAACCGGGGTAGCGGTTATAAATAATGGATACTCTGCCGCGGAACAGTATTCAGGCAATCATCCGGCTGGTGAATACACCGATGTTTACAGTATCTGTGCCACACTTTTTACTGTGCTTATAGGTACAGTTCCGCCTTCGGCTGATGAACGGGTTAAAAGTGACAGCCTTACAATTCCTTCTCATTTTGCCGACGAACTGCCGAGGCAGGTGTTGGTATCTCTTGCAAACGGTATGCAGTTGAAAGCGTCCGATAGAACTCAAAATATAGAAACGCTTAAAAATGAGCTTATATACGGTGAAACAAAAGAGAATGTACGCCGGGCTCAAAGTGCGGCGAAAACGAAAGCTCAGTCGAAACCCCGGTCTGATGTTACAAAAAAAGATGAGCCGGCGGATAAAAAAGGTTCCGGATTAAAATACGCGGCAGTAGCCGCAGGCATTACGGCGGCATTCTTTATAATACTTGCGGCGGTGTTGGTGTTAACCGTTTTCAAAGATCAGGTTTTCAAGAAGAATGAAGCATTAAGCAATAGAGAAACACCGTCTATACCGGAAACCGCGTCTATCGGTGATGTCGATTCGGATGCGCTCGAATCAAAGATTGTTTATAAAGTCCCGGATCTGCGCGGGAAGCTATATTCCGAAATTGAAGATTCAAAGGAATGTGAGCATATAAAAATTGTGATAAAAGGCAAGGAGTATTCAGACACCTACCCGAAAGGTCAGATATGCTCACAGTCTATTGCAGGCGGAGAGTCTGCCGAGCATGACAGCCTTGTTGAAATCACAATAAGCTTAGGTCCTAAAAATATAAAAATGCCTGATGTTTCAGGTCTTACTCCCGATCAGGCAAAAATAGAGCTTTTAAAAATCGGTATTCTTTATGAGAATATAGAAATGATAGATGAGTATGATTCCGATTCAAAGCCGGGCATAGTTTTAAGACAGGATCCTCAGCGCGATAAAATTATAACCAGCGAAGAATATGTAAGAGTTTTTGTGAATTCTTATGAGGGCGAAGGTGCTTCTTCTGGGTCGACATCGGTAATAAATTAAAAAAACACTTGATTTTATAATATAATATGTTATAATAGTTTTGTTAAGTTGTTTGAAGAAAGGTGAGTGGGTTGCCCACTCACTTTTGTTATGACGGAGGAGTTTATGGCAAAAATAGCTGATGTTGTTTATAATTTAATTGAGCCTACCGTTCAAAGTCTCGGTATAACCCTTTGGGATGTTCGTTTTGTAAAAGAGGGTGCATCCTACTATTTAAGGGTTTATATTGATAAAGACGGTGGCGTTGGTATTGATGATTGCGCCGATGTATCGCACGCAATAGACCCGATAATAGACGAGGCTGACCCGATAGATAAGCAGTATTATTTAGAGGTCTGCTCTCCCGGTATAGAACGTGAGCTTACGAGGGACTGGCATTTTAAAGCGGCAGACGGGGAAAATGTTTGCATAAAGCTTTTCAGTGCCATATCTGGCAAAAAAGAGTTTGTAGGTAAGCTCACCTTTTTTGAGGATAAGTTGTTACTGTTGACCGAAGAGGGAGAAATTTCTTTAGATCGGTCTAAAATATCAAAAGCATATATTAAATCAGAAGTTTGATTTTCGGAGGGTAAAAAAGAAAATGGCTAAAGCAAGAATTACGGCAAAAGAAAAAAAGGATATGAAGGAGTTTTTTGAGGCTCTTCGTCTTATGGAACAGGAAAGGGGCATACCGAGAGAGTATATCGCAGATAAAATTGCGGAAGCGATAACAGTCGCCTGCCGCAAGGATTACGGCGGCAACGATATAGTTGTTTGCGATATCGATACCGAGAACGAGGTGTTTGAGGTTTTCGCCCGCAAGGAGATAGTAAAAGAGGTTGAAAACCCCTACACTCAGATTTCCGAAGAGGAAGCTAAGAAGATAGATTCAAAGTCGCTTAAAGAGGGATTTGTTAAAATTAAAATAGACCCCAAGAAATTCGGCAGAATTGTGGCGCAGAATTCTAAAAACAACTTCCGCCAGGGTGTTCGTGCGGCGGAAAAGGATCAGCTTCTTGCCGATTTTCAGAGTAAGAATCGCGAGCTTGTAACCGCGCTTATTGAGCGAATTGATCCTAAAACCGGTAACGCAATACTCACTATAGGCCATAACGAGGCAACCCTTCCGAAAATCGAGCAGGTGCCGGATGAGGAGCTTCACGAGGGCGATCATATTAAGGTTTATGTTGTGAATGTTAAGGAAACAGAGCGCGGTCCGCGCATTATGCTTTCCCGTACACATCCCGGCCTTGTAAAGAGACTGTTTGAGACCGAAGTGCCTGAAATATTTGACGGCACAATTGAAATTAAAGGCATTGCCCGCCAGGCAGGTTCCCGCACAAAGATAGCGGTTTATTCTGAAAATCCGGAAATTGACCCGATAGGCGCCTGCATAGGACCAAAGGGTGCGCGTGTAAACAATATAGTTAGCGAGCTTGCCGGTGAAAAAATAGATATTATCAAATACAGTGAGGATCCTGTTGAATTTGTCGGCGGAGCTTTATCTCCGGCGAAGGTCGTATCCGTCGAGATAATCGACCCCGAGGAAAAGAAGTGCAAGGTAAGCGTGCCGGAGGCGCAATTATCGCTGGCAATCGGTAATAAGGGACAGAATGTTCGTCTTGCCGCTAATCTTACCGGCTGGAAAATAGATATACATCCCGAAAGCGGATTTTTCGGTGAATAAATGCTAACCGGAACCCGATTTTTTACGGGTTCTAAAGGAGAGATTTTTTTGGCAAAAAAAATACCAATGAGAATGTGCGTAGCTTGCAGGCAGATGAAGCCTAAAATAGAGCTTATAAGGGTTGTAAAAACCCCGGAAGGTGAGATTTTAGCTTCGGCAGGCGCTAAGGTTAATGGCAGGGGCGCTTATATTTGCCGGGATAAGACCTGTATTGAAAAGGCGCAAAAGGCAGGGGCGCTCAGCCGGGCGCTTGATACACAGGTGAGCAAAGAGGTATACGAAAATCTTAAAAGAGAGTGTGACGATCTTGAGGAATAAGATAATCGCTCTTTTAGGGTTTGCGGCAAAATCCGGTTCGCTTTGCTACGGATTTGAAAGTACTGTATCAGCGGTGCGCGCAGAAAAAGCAAAAGGTGTTTTCTTTGCTTCCGATATTTCGGCGAAAAGCCGCAAAGAAATTTTGTTTCATTGTAACAGATTTGCAGTCAGAGCGTTTGAGCTTAAGGATATGAATATTGCCGATTTGTCAAAAAGCACGGGTAAAAAGTGCGCGGTAGTAGCGGTAACAAATAATTCTTTTTGCGACCCGATTATTTCATATCTGACATCTGATATCTGACATCTGTTATCTGGTAGGGAGGTAATTTAATGACAAATAAATATAAAATAAGCGATTTTGCAAAAGATTTCGGTATAACTTCCAAGGAGGTAATTTCAACCGTTAAGGATATAACAGGAGAGGAGAAAAAATCCAGTGCCGCTCTTAATGAGTTTGAAGTTGCGATACTCTTTGATGTTATAACTAAAAATAACGCGGTAAAGAGCTTTAAAGAGTACTTTGCGACCGGTGAGGAGAGCCGTGCCCAAGCGGCGAAGCGCCGCGCCGAGGCGAGGGATAAAAAGCTTGCCGATCAGTTGGCAATTTTAGAACAGCTAAAAGCCGCTGCACAGGCGGCGGAAAAGGCTAAAAAAGGTGATGCGGAGGAAAAACCCAAAAAGCCTGAAAAAGCTGAAAAGGAAAAGAAACCGGCCGAAAAGCCCGAAGAGAAAAAGCCGGCAGTAAAGAAACAAACCGAAGAAAAATCGCCTAAAAAAGCATCTGCCAAAAAGCAGGAAAAGCCAGCTGAAAAGCCCAAAGAAAAGCCTTATGACGGACCTCTTGTAGCGCCTCCTAAAAAGGAAAAAAAGCCCGGCGTAGCACCAAATCGCGGACCTGCACAATTAAGGCATGTTGATACCAGAGTTTCAAACGTTAACATAGATAAATATAACGAAAAGTATGAAACTATCGCTCCGGCAAACACCATACGCGATAATTATACCCGTAAGCAGAAGATAAAGCAGAAGTCGCAGGATTATCGCCGTCCCCAGGGTGTAAAACGCGAAACCGAGGCAGATAAGCTTCGCAGACTACAGTTAGAGCGTATCAAAAAGACTCCGATTACAGTAACCGTTGGCGAGGAAATTACAGTAGGCGAGCTTGCCGCCGCCCTTAAAAAGACAGCGGCAGATGTCATAAAAGAGCTTATGAAGCTTGGTATGATGGCAACCGTTAATCAGGTTATAGATTATGATACCGCGGAAATATTAGTTACCGAAATGGGCGCTAAAATACAAAAAGCGGTTGTAGTTACAATTGAAGAAAAGATAATGGATATTACCGAGGATAAGGAAGAGGATCTTAAGCCGAGAAGTCCGGTAGTAGTTGTAATGGGACACGTTGACCACGGCAAAACCTCCCTTCTTGACGCTATACGCAACACGGCTGTTACCGATACGGAAGCAGGCGGTATTACCCAGCATATCGGCGCTTATCGTGTAAAATGCAAGGGCGAGGATATAACATTTCTTGATACCCCGGGTCACGCCGCGTTTACAGCTATGCGCCAGCGCGGTGCCATGGCTACCGATATAGCAATTTTAGTAGTTGCCGCGGATGACGGTATAATGCCCCAAACCATTGAGGCAATTAACCATGCAAAAGCGGCTAAGGTTCAGATTATAGTAGCAATAAACAAGATGGATAAGCCGGGTGCCAACCCAGACAGAATTATGCAGCAGCTTACCGAGCATTCTTTAGTACCTGAAGAGTGGGGCGGAGATATTATTTGCGTTCCGGTTTCGGCTAAAACGCATGACGGCATAGATAAGCTGCTTGAAAGCGTTCTGCTCGTTTCCGAGATGTTGGAGCTTAAAGCCAACCCCGACCGTAAGGCAAAGGGCGTTGTAATAGAGGCTCGTCTTGATAAAGGCAGAGGCCCTGTGGCAACCCTCCTTGTTCAGAACGGTACTCTTAATTCCGGCGATATAATCGTAGCCGGCACGGCGGTTGGCAGAGTCAGAATGATGACCGATGAAAACGGTAAGCAGGTAAAATCAGCCGGTCCTTCGGTGCCGGTAGAGATAACCGGTCTTGCCGAAACTCCAGCCGCGGGTGACAGTTTTGATGCGGTATCGGATGAGAGACTGGCGCGTGAGCTTGTTGAGCAAAGAAAAGATAAAGCTAAAAAAGAGCTGTTTGAAGCAAAAGAAAAGGTTACACTTGATAATCTGTTCAGCCACATTGATGAAGGCGATTTAAAACAGCTTAATGTTATAGTAAAAGCGGATGTACAGGGCAGTGTTGAAGCTGTCAAGAGCAGTCTTGAGAAGCTTTCAAATGATGAAGTAAAGGTTACCGCCATACATGGCGGCGTAGGAGCTATAAACGAATCGGATGTAATGCTTGCCCAAACCTCCGGTGCTATAATTGTAGGCTTTAATGTCAGGCCTGACAGTGTTGCAAAAGCCGCCGCTGAGCGTGACGGCGTAGATATCCGCACATATCGTGTTATCTATGATTGCATAGAAGAAATTGAAGCGGCAATGAAGGGTATGTTGGCACCTAAATTCCGCGAAAGCATACTTGGTACGGTTGAAGTCAGAGATGTTTATAAGATTTCAAATGTCGGTACTATTGCCGGAAGCTATGTAACAAGCGGTAAGGTAACCCGTGCTTGCCAGATAAGGGTTATTCGTGACGGTATAGTTATAGCCGAAGATTCTATAGCATCACTTCGCAGATTTAAGGATGATGTTAAGGAAGTAGCTCAAAACTATGAGTGCGGTATAGGACTCCAGAAATTTGCCGATATTAAAATCGGTGACCAGTTTGAAGCTTTTGTTATGGAGGAATATAAAGACTAATGGCAGGATATAAACTAAACCGAGTAACTTCGGATATAAAAATAACTTTAAGCGAACTGTTAAGAGAGGTAAAGGATCCGAGGGTAAGCAAGCTTATCAGCATTGTAAAGCTTGATGTTTCGGGGGATATGTCGTATGCCTCGGTTTATGTAAGCGCCATAGAGGGTGAGGAAAAAACAAAAGAATCGGTTAAAGCTTTAAATAAAAGCGCCGCCGGTTTTTTGCGCCGTGAGCTCGGAGCCAGGATGAAACTCCGTAAAGTGCCCGAAATCAGGTTTATAGCCGATGATTCAATCAGAAAAAGCAGTGAAATTCTTTCCATTATAAAGACCTTTGAAAAAAATAACGATTCCGGCGATAAGGAGGTAAACGGTGAGCAAGACGATTTGTAGGGAAATAAACCTTGCCGAAACGGCAAAATTCCTTAAAAAGCATGAAGATTATATAATACTTACCCATGCTTCACCTGATGGGGATACATTAGGCTCAGCTTACGCCCTTTATTACGGACTTAAGGAAATGGGAAAGGTAGCTCAGGTTTTATGTTCGGATCTGATCCCGTCAAAATACTCATATTTTGCAACAAAGACGGATCATATTACCAATAATGATGCGGTTGTTATTGCCGTTGATGTTGCGGATGAAAAGCTGCTCGGCGCACTTGAGGATAATTTTAAAGGCAAGGTAAAGCTTTGCATAGATCATCATATTTCCAATACCCGTTATGCTGAAAATCTGTTGCTTGACAGTAATGCTTCGGCAGTCTGTGAGATAATGTATGAACTGCTTAAAAAGCTTAAGGTTAATATCAATGATGTTACAGCCAAAGCGCTTTATACAGGAATTGCCACCGATACAGGTTGCTTTAAGTATTCAAATGTTACGGCAAAAACGCATTTGATTGCATCTGAGCTGTTTGAGTATAATATTGACGCGGCAGAAATTAACCGCCTCATGTTTGATACTAAATCGAAAAATCTTTTACAGCTTGAAAGAATGGTGTTAGATACAGCCGAATATCATTTTGACGACAAATGCATTTTACTCACCGTTACCGATAAAATGCAGGAAGTTACCGGGTGTTCGGGTACAGATCTTGAAGGTATATCTATAATATCCCGAAGTGTGGAGGGAGTGCTTGCCGGCATTACAATAAAGCAAACGGGTGATAATACATTCAAGCTTTCGCTCAGAACTTTCCCGCCGCTTGATGCTTCGGCAATTTGCAAAACGCTCGGCGGCGGAGGTCATAAGGCAGCAGCAGGCGCAACACTCGAGGGCACATTAAGTGAAGTAAAGGAAAAAATCCTTGCCGCAGTAAAGGATAATATGGAGAAAACAAATGTGTGGTCTTCTGCTGATAAATAAGCCTGAGGGTATTACCTCATTCGGCGTTGTAAGTAAAGTGAGAAGGCTTACGGGTCAGAAACATGTGGGGCATACGGGTACGCTTGATCCTATGGCAACCGGCGTTTTGCCGGTTCTTATCGGTAGAGCTACAAAGCTCAGTGATTATATACTTTGTGCCAATAAGGCGTATAAAGCTACGGTAAAGCTCGGGATCACTACCGATACGCTTGATATTACGGGCAAGATGCTTGAGAGTAAAAAAGTATCGGTTACAAATGAGGAGATCGACGAGGCTTTAAAGCGTTTTACCGGTGAAATCGAGCAAACACCGCCTATGTTCAGTGCCATAAAAAAGGACGGTGTGCGACTTTACAGTCTTGCCAGAGAGGGCAAGCAGGTGGAAATTCCATCAAGGAAAGTTTGCGTATTTTCGTTAAACCGTCAAACAGATATAGATGAGAATTATCAGTTTGATATATCTTGCAGGGTGTCAAAGGGAACATATATAAGATCTCTTGTAAATGATATAGGTGCATATCTCGGTACAGGAGCCGCGGTATCGTCGCTTATAAGAACTGAAACCGCCGGCTTTGATATTAGCGACTGCGTATCTCTTGAAAATCTTAATGAAGATAATATTGAAAAATATATTTTGCCGGCAAGTAAAGCGGTAGAAAATTTCCGTCAGGTTACTATAACGAGGGCGCAGGCATTCCGCTTTTCAAACGGAGGAAATCTTGACATTAATCGTCTTAAATGCGATAAAATTCTTGATGGCGAGATAATAAGAGTAAATTCCGA
>CACXEV010000056.1 GCA_902766755.1 Oscillospiraceae bacterium
AGGAGGTTTTGATTATGTCAACTTTTATGGCAAAACCTGCCGATATTCAGCGCAAGTGGTATATTATTGACGCGGCGGGTAAGCCCATGGGCAGAACAGCGGTTAAGGTTGCCGATTTGCTTCGCGGCAAAGGCAAGCCGGAGTTTACTCTGCATGTTGACTGCGGCGACCATGTTGTTGTAATTAACGCTGATAAGGCAGTTCTTACAGGCAAGAAGCTTGAAAAGAAGTTTTATCGCCGTCACACAGGTTATATCGGCGGTCTTAAGGAAGTAAAATATGCTACCCTTATGGCTACCCGCCCCGAGCTTGCTTTTGAGCTCGCAGTTAAGGGTATGGTTCCCGATACAACCATAGGCCGCAAGGCTCTTACACGCCTTCACATTTACAAAGGCGAAGATTACGCTCAGAAGGCTCAAAAGCCCGAGAAGCTTGAGTTTTAAGAAGGGAGACAGAAGTTATGTTTGAAGGAAAACCTTATTTCTACGGCACAGGCAGAAGAAAAAGCTCTGTCGCCCGTGTTCGTGTTTATCAGGGTACCGGAAAGGTTACCATAAACGAGAGGGATATTGACGATTATTTTGGTCTTGAAACCTTAAAGCTTATAGTTCGTCAACCGCTCACTATTACTGATAACGCAGATAAGTTTGATATCGTTTGCCGCGTTGCAGGCGGCGGTGTTACCGGTCAGGCAGGTGCTATCCGCCACGGTATTGCCCGCGCTCTTTTGCAGGCTGATGAGAATTTCCGTCCGGCTCTTAAAAAAGCAGGACTCCTCACTCGTGACCCACGAATGAAAGAGAGAAAGAAATACGGTCTCAAAGGCGCTCGTCGTGCTCCGCAGTTTAGTAAGCGTTAATCAAAAACCAAAAGATTTCCCCGAAGCCAAACGGCTTCGGGGTTTTTGTCATTCTATGCTTATTATTATATCGCCTGTATCGGTGGTGATTTTACATTTGCCGCCGGTTAAAGTCTCCGGCACATCTATTTTTCCGGTATCGCTTTGCGTTATGAAAACCTTATTTGTAAGAAGAGAGCCTGCAACATCGCCTGTGTCGGTTTTGATAAACAGTTCACTCGAATCGCTTGACAATAGTTTAACATCGCCTGTGCTTCGTGAAATAGTCATTTTTTCTTTGCAAATCACATCATTTAGTATAATATCGCCGGTACTGCCGCTTGAAGAAAGATTATCACATTCTATGTTCTGAAGTTTTGTTCTACCGGTTGAAACAGAAATATTTACTTGCTTTGCGGAAAAATCTTTCGCATATATATCTCCTGTGCTTGTGTTAATGTTTATGGCATCTTTTGCCGAAGCAAAACAGTCAATATCCCCAGTGCTTACGGAAACATCTATACCGCCAAATATAAAATCTTTCGGTATCTCCACATCCCCTGTGTTTTCACGGACTGTAAGCAAATCATACTCACTTTGTGGCATATATACCGTTATTTTTGGCGTGCCGAAAGAGAAAAATGATATATGCTCGTACCATTTTTTATCTTCTATATTTGTAATTAAAAGAGTATTGTCTACGACTGAAGCAGAGTGTTTTTCATTATCCCTTTCGTAAAAAACCACTTTACAATTACCGTCTTCCGATAAAGCGAATACAACATCTTCGGTATCGGAAACTACCGAAATTCTTTGAAACTCTTTAGCTATATCAACTGTGTTGGTCTTATAATTATTGTTGCCAAGCGCTTTGAAGTCCCAGCCTGCCATATAAAGGGCGCCAACAAAAATGATACCGCCTAACAGCACAAGAGATACTGCTATTATCAACCAAATCGCCGCTTTTTTCATTATAAGTCCCCCTTTTTAATGAAAGATGATTTTATATATATTGCAGTTTTCTTTGTTAAAAGCAGTATTCCTTTTGTTGCCGCCAGACAAGCAAAAAACATCAGAATCGAAAGTCCCAAAGACACTATACTTAAACCTATCAAAGATATTCCTTTTAATGAATTACTGCAAATAATGCTTAAAACACCACATACTGCGCCGAAAAGTGCTAAAGCAATAAACGATACAAAAACCGCCCATAGCGACAATATAACAGACCAGACCGCAACATAAACCGTAAAGATAATGGCAAATACGGCTATAAGAAGCGGAAACCAAACCGGAAACCCTAAAAAAAGCAAAACAAATTCCCAAACACTTAGCCTGCGTTTTGGCTTTACCCTCTCCTTTATAAGCCTTGTAATCGGTATTTCTGATATAATTTGCGAAGCTATGTCTTCGGCTGAGCCGAGCTCTGTCACTGCCTGTTCTTCGGACATACCTTCTTCAACCTTATCGTCTATCATTTCAGCATAAAACGCAAGGCGACCGTCTATTTCACTCTGCGTAAGGCCGGACAGAGCACCTTTAAGATTATCAAGAAACTCCTGCTTGTTCATTTTGGTTTTCCTCCTTAGTCACAAACTTATATATAGACACAATCTCTTGCCATTCACTCTTAAAATCTTCTATTCTCTTTAAGCCTGTATCCGTAATATGATAATACTTTCTAAGTCTGCCTGAATGCTCGGCGGTTTTGACATTAAGCATATTTGCAGTCTCAAGCCGTTTAAGTATTGTATATAAAGTTGATTCAGACAATTCAATATAAGGCTTCATATCCTTTATAATCTTATAGCCGTACGAATCTTCGTCTTTAATCGCAGCCAACACGCATACATCTAAAAGTCCTCGTTTTAGTTGAACATCCATATTATGCCTCCTTTTACGATATACATCGTATCACGAAGTATT
This sequence comes from Oscillospiraceae bacterium, assembly GCA_902766755.1. Taxonomy (GTDB): domain Bacteria; phylum Bacillota; class Clostridia; order Oscillospirales; family Acutalibacteraceae; genus UBA737. The sequence continues at coordinate 2,765 of CACXEV010000056.1, forward strand.
GATATTGTCAAGAAAGTTTTACTTTTTTATTGTATTATTTTGTGATATAATTTAATTGAGGTGATTTTATGGAGTTCAGTAAGATTATTGAAACAAGACAATCTACAAGGAAATTTTCGGATAAGATGCCGAGTGAAGAAATAATTGAAAAAACTCTTGAAGCTGGCGTTAAGGCACCAACTGCCAAAAATGTTCAACCGCAGAAAATTTATGTGGCAAAAAGCGAAAAGGCAATATCGGCAATAGATAAGTCTTCGCCCTGCCGATACGGTGCACCGGTAGTGCTTATAGTATGTGTTGATACTGATAATGCCTGCGTGCTTAACGGTCACTCAACCGCCGAGATAGACGGAGCCATAGTTGCAACTCACCTATTGCTCGCTGCAACAGATAACGGTGTGGATAGTATATGGATAGAAATGTTTGACCGAAGCACACTAAAAAGTGAATTAGACCTGCCTAATAATCTTTTGCCTATTTGCCTTATTCCAATAGGATACCGTGCCGAGGATTGTCCTGTAAGTCGCAATTTTCATAACCGTAAACCACTGAACGATATAGTAAAGCACATATAAACGCATCATTAAACTTTTAAAATTGTAACCCCTATTTTCAAAAAATCGCTCCCACTTTCAAGTGGGAGCGATTTTTTTGGAATTAATCAAAAAAGTCCATAGGCAACTCTATGCCTTCATTGTCTTTGATAAAATCTGAGGGGGCGCTCGGCGTAGTTTGAGTAGCCGAAAAATTTGAGGACTCGGTCGCCGGTGTTGTGTTTGATTGGTCGGTCAGATTTGTTCCTGCGCTATTAGTCGGTTGCGCTTCGGCAGACTGATCTTTATTTCCCTGAGGAAGAGTATCAGCAACAGATTTATTGACCTCTTCGGTACGATTGCCAACAGGAGTATCAGACGAATCTGTTTTAACCTGAGAAACAGTATTGGATTTCGATTTCGTCTTTGAAACATCACCGGTGACCGATTGATTTGAAGAAACATTGGTTTGATTGGCCTCTTCAGTTTTTGCCTCTGTTTTACTGAATACAGAAGTTGATTCTTCGACAGATGAATTCTTATTATTACCTGCACAGCCGACTGCTGATAGAAGCAATATGACTAACAGGAGAATAAATGTTATCGTTTTTTTCATAGTTTAAAAATTATCAATAGGCAAATCTATGCCCGGTTCTTCCGGATTAAATTCGTAATCTCCGCTTGCAGTCAAAACATCTTCTGCTTCAAATTCTACAATTTCAATCTGAGATTTTAAAAACTTTATTCTTTTCTGTTTCATTTCACATTACCCCTTTAATGCGCATAGGCATATGCTGAATTACCGTATTTCATCATAGCTTTCACCAAATTTGCAAGATTCTCATTAGCATCATTCTGTTTGGCATAGGCATAGGATTCAATACTGTAAGCAACCGTATTGCTGACAGCAACGCCATCACGATATGCGGTGACATAAACGGTGTCACTCATCTGTCCGGCTTTAAGCTCATTGAACTTCACATAATAGTATTTACCGGCAGTAGAAACTTTCTCTTGTGAAAATTCCTTCAAAATAGCGCCGTTTCCGTCATCAACCTTTACGGTTATTCCTTCGAGGTTTTGAGTGGTGAAAACAAACATCATAGAAATAGAATCATACAGGTTCAAAGAAGCACCTTGCCATATAACAGACGGTGTATCAACCGTGCTATATTGTGCGTTGGTAACAGAGGTCAGTGCCGGATCCTCCGCCGTGCCCCATACGAGTTGCTCAGCGGTCAAAGCGGCATCTACCAAATTATCCGTGTTATGACCGGTGAAAAGCTGAGATTTGGCGCCATAATGGAGCAGATCTACAAGCAGCGTGCGCAGCTTATCTTCCGTTGTTTCACGACTGAGCATTGAATAGCAATACTGTGCAATGCTGTATTCCAACTCTTCGCCTTCAAATTCCACGCCATTATGTGTAACATGAAGTGTAGCGATAATGGTATCGTTCATCTTATCCGGCGCAATGTTGCAGAAACTGAACACATAATAATCGTCTTTTACCGTGTAATCGGAAACTGTAATCTCTGCACCGTTCATTGCAAATGCAGCATAGAAACTTTCGCATCCAAATCCGTCAATCAGGTCTTTTCTGACAGCGAAATTTATTTGCAAATTGTTTTGCAGTGTGATAGAAGCACCGGAGAATTTCAGCGCATCGGCGGCAAAGCCGCTCTTATCAAAGACTGCGGTGTAGGTTATGTCACCTGTGACAGCAGTAACCTCAGGTGTCCAGCCGGAGAATGTGTAGGTATAATCCTCATCATCCGCCTTAACGGGTGTCTCACCATCATAGGTGGGAACAGTGTTCTCGGGAACATTTTCATCAGTTTCGAGAACATCTTCGCCGTTTTTCCAGGTTACAGTGTAGACTTTTATAAATTCGGCATTAACAATTACATTCTCTGCCGGCATTGTAAGAGTATTTCCTTCTACTGTGCCCGCATTTACGGTGTATTGCTTAAATATATAGCCAACGGGTGCAGTATTTGAAAGGGTTATTTGATCGCCCTCACCTGCATAGAAGGTGCCGTTATATTCAATTCCCGTACCGTATGCAGTAATTCCGCTAACATCATATACCGTGCTTTCGCCCTTGACTATTTCCACATTTTCACCCGCAGTGACAGTGTGAACTGCAAGACCTCTTGTGGTGTTTTGAGAGGGCGAGCCTTTGACAGCGTTATTATAATATGTGTTTTTAACTGTTCCCCAAGTGCTGATAAGTCCTACGGGGTTAACGTTTGTGCCGGTGTATTCAGTGCCTGCCTCTAAACAATTCTCAATTACAGGCGTAGAGCTTCCGCCCCAGCCGTACAAAACGCCGACATGGGTTCCGCCGGTGATACTGCCGGTGAACACACAGCCGCGAAGAGTGTTGGTTGTATTCTTTCCGCCGTGGCCTAAGATACCGCCGCAGTGTGAACCGGTGGTTGTAACGGCAACATTTACCAAAACATTTTCAATAGTGTTGGTAGAGCCGTCTGCCGTAAAGCTCACAAGCGCCGCGCAGTGTATACCGCCGGTCACGCTGCCGTCAACGGCAAGGTTCTTGATCGTTGCGCCGCTGATGGTTGCGAAAAGTGCTGCACGTGAGGTGGCGCTGATGTTTGCGGTTATTTTA
>CACXEV010000057.1 GCA_902766755.1 Oscillospiraceae bacterium
ATTATCGGGATATTAAAATCCTTTGAGATTTTAAGGGCAATATCATAAAGAAATGTGCCGCTGCCGATAGCCGCAAAAATGCAGGTGGGCTTTTGCTCACTCACCCATTTTTTAAGCGACTTATTATACCACGGAGAGAGCTTCCACACCGCTTCGCGCAACAGCTCCATATACGGCTCTCTTTTATTGGCATTGCCGTATGTAATACTATTGAATGTGCCGTTATTACCGGAATTTATACTCTCGGTAGGCCTTACCGTTTTACCTGCTACCTTGCGGGTAAAAATACCTTTCAGCACATCCTTATCCGTAAAGCTATAATATGACGAGCAAACATCGCCCTGCGGCAAAGCCTTATGAATATAAAGCTGGCACAGTTCTTCCTTTTTAAAGGTATGAAACAAAGACGCCAAGGTTTTGCCTATACTGCTTACGGGAGAAATCGCATTATGAGATATTATCAAAACTTTCATAACAAAGCCCTTACCGTATCAACTAATTTAAGATAGGTATGTGCTCTATCAAACTTTTCTTCGGCACATCTGCGTGCGTTTTTGCCCATTTCTTCTCTAAGTTGCGCGTCACTACACAAAATTTCAATCTTCTCTGCAAGGCTTTCAGCATCATCGCTTTTGCAGTTAAAGCCCATATTATAGTCTGTAACAAGTTTTTTATACTCTGCGCTTTCCTGAGTATTGAGCACCGGCAGACCACTTGCGGCATAATCCCCGTGTTTATTTATAATACTTGCAACTGATTTACCCAAAATGGGGTTGACTGTAATATCACACGAGCAGAGCATACCGCACATCTTACTATACTCTATAAAGCCGGTGAAAACGGCGTCAACACCCTTTTCTTTGGCATAATTTTCGAGGTACTGCCTATCGTTACCATCCCCCATACAAATAAGCTCAGGCGGATTTTTCATCATAGACAAAGCGTCTATTACCATTTTTATATTATAGCTTTTAGATAATGAACCGCAATATGCAAGGCGAAGTCTATCGCTCTTTTCCACCTTGTTTTCAGCCGCATATTTATCGAAGTTTTGAAGATTTATACCGATAAACACAGCCTGTCCGTTATTACATTTTTTATTTACGCTAAGTACCCTTTCCACATAAGTTTCGGATACCGCACAAACCCTATCCGCCCGCTTATATATTCCGTTTGCCTGCAATTTCATGGGCAAAAAGGCAATATCGCTTACAAGAGGTATATCTATCGCCATTTTAAACGCCTCAGGCCATAAATCCTGAACATCTACAACCAAAGGGATATTATTCTTATTTGCAAATCTGCTCACTCTACTTGCAACATCAAGTGTTGGAACGACCTGATAAATCACATCGGGTATGGGTGCGGATTTTAAGTATTTCATCACGCTGTTTGAAAAGGATTTTGAAGAAACCAATCTCTTTAAGCAAATGCTTCTGTCATACCCGAGTTCATCGGTAAATACGGCTTTAAAGGGTATATCCTTTGTGAGTTCATCAAAGTTTGTCCGGTGTTTATAAATTCTTTGATAAAACTTTGATGTAATTACCGTAACTTCCACATCTTCAAGAGAAGATAACATTTCAGCTAATTCCCTGTATCTGTTGCTGGATTTTTCCTGCTTAAAATGAAAATAATTCGATACCAAATAAACACGCTTCATAAATATCCTCTTTTATAAAACCGCATCAAAATCAAAATTATCATCTATTTCCGCCACAAACTTATGCTTTGGTACTCTCTGCTCTTCGGGCGGCAGCTGCATATAGTCACCATAATATCTTGTAAGCTGTTCGTGGTAATTACTGAAAGCCTTGCTTTTGATGCCCTCAAATTCAAGCTCGGTACTATCCTCAAAGGTGCATTTTGGAAATACCTCTCTTGAAGAGTAGCTATCCATATTGGTTGAAACAAGCACACTATCTTCATAAGAATACTTTTGTTGCCATTTAATTATCTTGTTTTTATATTTATATACATCTTTTTCTCTGTAAAGCTTAGATATTACGGGGCCTAATATCTGCGCCGGCTTTGTATTTACATACTTGAAATTTGCCCGGCACAATGCGTGCTCTGCCCTTAAAAAATATAGCTTTGCATAATAGTATTTTTGTGCAATTTTTGATTTCGGAGCACCGTCATACACAAAAATACTTATTGATATTTTAAGATTTTCCTCACCCTTAAACTGCTTTGACTCGAGATATGAGTTTTCATATACCGCAACAGGCACAACACCCTTATACTCTTTATCGGTTGCAGGGTCTATAATACGGCAGTCATCACTTATTATGCCGCCGGTAACCTCTAAAAGCCTGTTATAATCAGGTCTTGACATACAAACATCAATATCATCATCCCACGGGATATAGCCTTTATGGCGAACGGCGCCTATAAGCGTGCCTCCGAGCAAATAAAGATTTATATCGTTTTTATTGCACACTTCAAGCAGTTGCTTATAAATATAAATGCTCACTAACTGTAATTGGCGAAGTGTTTCAACCTTTTTCATTAAATAACCTTCTATCCTTCTTTATTAAGATTTGAAACGATCAAATCTGCAAGTCTTTTTTTATTACCCTCACCTATAAAGCTGTTATGAGGGGTTATAAAAACATTCTCCATATCCCACAAAGGACTATTCTCTTCAAGCGGTTCATTTTCAAAAACATCAAGAACCGCGCCTGCAAGCTTACCTTTTAGTGCTGCAATTAAATCATCGGTTTTAACAATTTCGCCTCGAGAAACATTAACAAGCACACAACCAGGCTTCATAATTTCAATTCTCTCTTTGTTTATGAACCATTTTGTACTATCTGTCAAAGGCAGTGTGACTACAACGATATCGGCATTGATAAGAGCCTCATCTGCATTTTCGAGAAAATATACATGGTCATATACAGGGTCATCTATTTTTCTTATATCAACACCCGTTATTTCGGCGCCGAAAGCCTTGAATTTTTGAGCGCACTTTGTGCCGATACTGCCGCAACCGAGTATAGTAACATTCTTACCGCAAATTTCAGGTAGGCTCCTTTGCTTTTCCCAGGTATGTTTATTCTTATTTGCAAAAAATGTGCCCACTTTCTTATAAAGGCAAAGAACACCCGTCAGCACCATCTCAGATATCGGGGTATCATATACCCCTCTGGCATTAAAAATTTTAATGTTCTTTGCGCTTATATAATCAATGGGCACTCTATCATAACCTGCTGATGTAAGCTGAATATAACGCAAATTTGGAAAAGACTCTATAGAATGGGAAAGGAATATACCGTTTCCGATAATTCCTTCAACTAAATTTTTATCGCAAGGGATACTTTCCTTCTCGTTTTGAAGAAAACATACTTTATGACCTGAAGCTTCAATATTCGGTATATAATTCTTGGCTTCGCGCCATGCTCCGGTAACAAGAATATTCAAGGTGTTCACTCCAATACATTAATATCCGAATTCTCATTTATCTTCCATTGCATCCAAAACTTTTTGAACAAATTTACGAACATCTTGCTCGTTATTTGCAAAATAATCTCTGTGAACGGCGATTTCTCTTTCAAAAGCGCGCAGGCTTCTGACGCCGATATCAAATTTTTCTCTTATGTAATTTATATCCGTATCGCGGTTTACATTACAAAAGCTTCTTGAAAGGATAACCATTGTACTGCCGAGACGATAATGCTCTTTAATTATTACCTCTGCCGGAAGCATACCGGTGCCAATGGAAGCTACGCCGCCGAACCCGAAAGGAATACCTGCCGCTTTGAATTTTACACAAAGTTTTTCGACAGTTCCATCCGGCAAAAGCTCAAACATAAACTTTTTGCCGTATCCGATACTTAAATCGTTAAGTCCTATATGTATCTCGTCAATACCGGGAATAGCAATTATATCGTCAACTATATCAACTGCTTCGGGGGTTTCCAAAAGGAGCATTACCTTTGCCCTTTTATTGACGATTTTAATAAACCTCTTAACTTCTTCTACGGTTTTAAAAAACGGAAGCATAACTATATCCGCGCCGGCATCAAGAACGGCGTTAATTTCATCCTCCGATGAACAATAATCAGCAGATGCTTCGTGAATTGGGTTTACCCTTACTAAAAGCTCCGCCTTGCTTATAGCCCCCCGGATGTTGACAACATCCGAAACCTTATGATGATTTTTTACCGAATCTATACCACCCTGGCGCTTTTCTTTGCCAATATATTCCATATCCACAAATATCCTGTCCACACCGGCGTTTTCCGCAATCGCGGCAACATCCGGTCTATTTGTGATATACATAAGTTTAAGCGGCACAAAACTCTCTCCTTAATCCGAATTATTTTTTAACGGTTGCCTCTTTATTCTGATTATCCGCGTTGGTGAAAACCTTAAACACTGTCATAAAAAATATTTTAATATCCAGGGCGAAAGAAACATTATCCACATACCAAACATTGAGTTCAATTCTTCTGTTCCATTCAACATTTTTTCTGCCGTTCACCTGCGCCCAACCGGTAATTCCGGGTCTTACCTCAAACATACGCAATTGCTCATCCGAATACTCATCAATAGGCCAGGGATGATATGTAAGCGGAGGCCGCGGCCCTATAAGAGCCATATCACCTTTAAGAATATTTAAAAGCTGCGGCAGTTCATCAATAGAAGTGGCTCTTATTATCCTTCCTACCCTTGTTACCCTCGTATCATTCTTATCACTATATACACCCGAACCTTTATGTTCAGAGCCATCTACCATAGAACGAAATTTGTAAATTTTAAACTCTTTCCCGCCAAGCCCTAACCTCGTTTGACTGAAAATAGCAGGACCTTTGGTTTCTAACTTAATTGCTATAAATGTGATCAGCATAACAGGCGAAAGTATTATTATCGCCAACAAAGATAGAGTTAAATCCACCGGTCTTTTTATGTATTTACCGTACACTAAAGCAACCCCCGAGCCTATCATAATCCAAAAAAACGCCCATGTTAATATAGATTATATATATAATAGCACAGACAAAAGCTGATATCAACCTTTTTTTAATGCCAAAATCCGAGAAAACAACATGCGTTATCTTCTCGGATAATCAATTAAACTATTTCACCGAATGTATCAGGGTGATCCGGGTCAAATTGTTCATTTGCCCACATAAGCGTAACAAGATTTTCGGTATCGGATAAATTTTTAATGTTATGTGTATACCCGGGAAGCATATGCACCGCGGTAATCTCTTCTCCGCTCACTTCAAACCGGTACACCTCATCTGTGCCTATTTTGCGCTCCTCTATAAGTCCGTGACCTGAAACAACAATAAAAAACTCCCATTTTGAGTTATGCCAATGCTGTCCCTTTGTAATGCCGGGTTTTGATATGTTTACAGAAAATTGACCGCATTTTTCTGTTTTTAAAAGCTCTGTAAAGCTGCCACGCTCGTCCACATTCATTTTAAGCGGGAAAGCGGTTTTTTCCTTTGGCAAATAAGACAGATACATCGAATAGAGTTTTTTTTCAAAGCTACCGGGGGCAATTTCCGGCATCAGAAGCGTTTTCGGTTGATCGTGGAATTTATTTAAACATTCTACTATGTATCCAAGTGTTGCTTTGTGCGTCACAGGTGCGGCACAGAATTTGCCGTTTTCACAGAAAATCGTGTTCACACCGTCAAATTCGCAGTGATGCTCTTTTCCCTCTAACGCATCAAGCATTTCCTCAACTAAATCGTCAATAAAAAGAAGTTCTAACTCAACTGTAGGATCGTTAACGGTTATCGGCAAATCGTTTGCTATATTATGGCAAAAAGTTCCAACAGCGCTGTTATAATTAGGTCTTACCCATTTACCGGCGAGATTGGGGAAACGATAAACCAAAACCTTTACTCCCTCGGTTTTACCGTAATCAAAGAACAAATCTTCTCCGGCTTTTTTGGAGAGTCCGTATTCGGATTTTCCGAAGCGCCCTTCAAGTGTCGCCTGAATAGACGAAGAAAGCATAACAGGCGCCTTGTTTGAGTGTTTTTTAAGGGTTTTTAAAAGCATAGAGGCAAACCCGAAATTTCCTTTTTTAAAATCCTCTGGATTTTCAGGTCGATTAACGCCTGCAAGATTAAACACAAAATCAGCATTTTCGCAGTATTTATCGAGGTCCTCCGCCTTACTGTCAATATCGTACTCATAGATGTTTTCAATATTCAAAGCAGGTCTTGTACGGTTTTTTGCGTCCCTTATATTTTTAAGGTTCTCAGTAAGATTTCTGCCTACGAAGCCCTTTGCTCCGGTAACAAGTATGTTCATTTTTTAACTCCCTATTATTTTTTGAGATTAAGCTCATTAAACAACCGCTTTATGCTTTTTATAAACTCATCGTCCTGCTCTTTTATATACCTAAGTTTTTTCCTTATGCGGCGGCTATCACGGCCGATAAGCTTTATATAAACCCTATGCAGATAGCAAAACGGCAAAAAAATCGGAACATTCTTTAACACAGGATAAAAAACACACATATTCTCATATCGCGGAAAGGCACTGCGAATTATATTTCTGACTTTTCCGCCGCTGTTAACGGTATTTACGGCTTCGTTGTTAGGATAATTTCCATAAACACCGCCGTAAAATATATATTCCCTTATATCGTCCGTCCGCCTGCTTGAAGCTTTCCCTTCAAACCATACACCGACAGTCTCGCAAACAGCACTGTAAAACTCGTACAACCCTGAATTCCTGCAAAGCTCGGCTACCGCATCTTCATCATAGAAATCATTTATTTTCAATATCCAAAGATCTATAAACGGTCTTATGCCGCAACCGCCGGTTACAAAGTGATGCATCATATGCGCTATATGATGAAAGGTAAAATAATCATTGGTTTCAAGAAGCATGGTGCCATCCGCCTTAACCACATTATCCCACACTTTTTCGAGCCAAATATCCAGACCTTTTATGTTTTCTTTGATGCTGAAATGAAGCTCAACATTTGTATCGTCATAAATAAGGGAAATATCGTGATAATTAAGCTTCCCTTTTGTTTTAAAATCAGCATTGTTCAGAGCTGAAACAGATTTTTTAAAATCGCCCTTACGAACAAGAATATCAATATCACAGCTTGATCTGAGCCAACTCTCCGGATACATATTTTTCATAATTGCGCCCTTTAAAGGAACGAACTCTATACCGGCATCATTAAAGATTTCAGAAGCATACTCAAAAGTATGTCTGTTCTTAGAATCTCTGTAGGAAGCCGTAAATATTTCCTTTTTAAGATGCGTTTCACCGCCGGGGAAATAATCAGACAGATTATTTTTTATTATCGCGTGTGCAACTATCTGCAAAATATCATGGAATTTTGCCGCGGATAATATCCAGGAAAAATCATAATCCACACCATCTGATATTTTCACAGGCTCACCGGATATTGAACTGGCTATAAGCGCAAAAAGCAATTCTGCTGAATTTTGCATAACTACCTCTATGATTTTCTCCAAACCATTTTGTTTACAACGCCTACATATGACTGAATGATTTTTACAACCTTAGTTGAAACATTCTCATCCGTATAAACGGGAACCGGTATGCCGAAGTCTGCATTTTTGTTCATTTCTACTGCGGTATCTACCGACTGCAAAAGTCCCTTTTCATCAATGCCCGAAAGTATAAAGCAAGCCTTATCAAGCGCTTCCGGACGCTCGGTTGAAGTTCTTATGCAAACCGCAGGAAACGGGCAATTTACCGAAGTGAAGAAACTGCTTTCCTCCGGCAGAGTACCACTATCCGATACAACACAAAAGGCATTCATCTGCAGGGAGTTGTAATCATGAAAGCCAAGCGGTTCATGCATAATTACCCGTTTGTCAAGCTTAAATCCTGTAGCTTCAAGACGCTTTTTAGAGCGCGGATGGCAGGAATAAAGTATCGGCATATCGTACTTTTCCGCCATCTTATTTATCGCGCCAAACAGTGATACAAAATTCTTTTCGGTATCTATATTCTCTTCTCTGTGAGCGGAAAGAAGTATGTATCTTCCCTTTGTAAGCCCAAGCCTTTTATGAATATCACTGTTTTTTATTTCTTCCAAATTTTCGTGCAACACTTCAGCCATTGGAGAGCCTGTAACATAGGTGCGCTCCTTTGGCAGTCCGCATTCGGCAAGATATCTGCGAGCATGCTCACTATAAGCCAAATTTACATCTGATATTATATCAACAATTCTCCTGTTCGTTTCCTCCGGCAGGCACTCATCTTTACAACGATTTCCGGCTTCCATATGAAAAATCGGTATATGAAGCCGCTTTGCGCCTATTACCGAAAGGCAACTGTTTGTATCTCCTAGCACAAGCACACCATCAGGTTTTATCTGTGCCATAAGCTGATAAGATTTTGCAATGATATTGCCCATAGTTTCACCGAGGTCATTTCCTACGGCATTCAAATAAACATCCGGGGCTTTCAGCTTCAAATCCTTGAAGAAAACACCGTTGAGATTATAATCATAATTCTGCCCGGTATGAACAAGAAGTGTATCAAAATACCGCCTGCATTTGTTGATTACAGCCGCAAGACGAATAATTTCGGGACGGGTACCTACAATTATACACAGCTTCAGTTTGCCGTTTTCCTGCCACTTTACATCCTCAAACATAAATTTACCTCGTTTCAAACATTTCGGAATAATCTATAATATTATACAACAATATACTATCCGTTACAAGTCTTTTTTAGAGAAACACGGCGACCCCGTCCAAAAACGAAAATCGCCGCGTTTTATATATTTTGTATAATCACATTTTTACGCCGTATATTCTTATTGTCATATCATCAGGAAAATTCACCGGTGCATTATCTGTACCGAACTGTACAAATATACTGGTGATGGGCTGATTACCGGCAAGCAAATAGAATGTGTTTGATACCGTAGGCGTGGTATCGGCATTCTGTGTTGCGGTGCCCTGCTTGCTCATAGACATATTTATAACTCCGCTTTTACGTTTAGTGCAGGCAGTTACCACCGAGTTCTGACCGTACTGTTGAACTGTAAATATTTTCCCACCTCGGCTACTAAGCCCGGCCGCCATATCAATAACAGTATTATCCAGACTTATGCCCAAGGATATCCTTGTAGAAGAACTGAAAGCTGAGCCGAATTTGAACGCTACAAAAACATCCCTTAATCTGTACGGTTCGCCGCTTGTATATGCGTTTCGCGTAATTACGCTTGATGTAGTTTCAGGCGTGATATTTATAGTTTCAAGGAGCTCAAAAGATTTTTCTTCTGAGGAAATAACATTGTCATTTATAATTATGTTGTTTCCGGCGGTGAGGATATCCTGCTTTGATGCAACCGCTTCGGATACGGCAACTCCGCTTTGAGCATCTGCGCTTTGAGGGTTATAGTGGCTGTCAACAATCACACTGTCGCCTTTATCCCCCTTATCGCCTTTATCCCCTTTATCGCCCTTATCACCTTTTTCTCCCTGAGGGCCGGTGTCACCTATGTTTCCTTTATCTCCTTTATCTCCTTTGTCACCCTTTATGCCCTGCGGGCCGGTATTGCCTTTGACATATCCGACATTTTCGGTGGTATAAGAACCGGTTGCGGGATTATACTTTCCTACAATAAGATAGCCGTCCGCTACAACAACTTTTGCTACCGATATACCCTGAAAGCCTTGAATACCTTTCGGGCCGGTACTGCCTACATCTCCCTTTTCCCCACGGTCGCCTTTATCACCCTTATCACCCTTATCGCCCTTAAATACGCCGTTATCCGCATCATTTCTTACCGACTGAGCAATACGCTCTGTTGATGCGACAAGTGTTGCTATTCTTTCATATTCGCTCGGTGTAGGTTCTAAGGGCGTTTGACCCTGCCTGTATCCGCTTTTGTTTACAACCACCCTTTTTTCCCCTGTTGTAATAACGCTTGCCCCGCTTATTCCAACTACTGAAACGGTAAACTCAGGGCACTTTATAACCTCGTGAGGCACTAAGCAGGTGTCGGCACCAAGGTACAGCGGTTCGCCCTCAATCATTAGCACGGAAACCGTTATATCTGCATTTTCGTTGCGGAAAATGGCAGTTTTAACATACTTTTTCCACTCTTCGTCAAAATTAAAGCTTATTTTAAGGTACTTTACACTATCGGATATTACATCCTCATATGAAAGCTCAATAGATTGATTTTTAATCTTGGAATATATCAATTTTAACCTCCTTTTTGCACAGCCGCAGATATTTTATTCTGTAAACACACGACATTCACCGCCATTTAAAACAAAAAGCTGACGGCATAAACCGTCAGCTGTAGTCTAAATATTAAATCAAACATTATCAGAATGAAATCACGGGGCCATGATCGTCATCGTCGAATTCCACTCCGACATTCTTAGAATAGATTTTTACATCCCAACCGGATAGATGTTTTAACAATCTGGTTATATCCTTATTGTTTTCTGCATTATCTCCGTTTACATCAAGCACACTTTCAATTACTTCTACATCCCAGCCGGAATGATATTTAAGCAACCTTAAAGCGTCTTTCATATTAACTACATCATCTCCGTTAATATCACCAGGGACATACTCTTTAACATCAGGGTTATAGTTATAGTGCCACAAAGCATTTGAAAAAAAATTGTTATTCTTACCTACATCAAGTTTGCGACGGTTATCAACTGTGCCTCCATAATAAACATCAGCCAACAAACTACAACCGTAAAATGCCGCTTCGCCTATGGTCTTAGTATCATTATAGATTATAACTCCTTCAAGTGATTTACACATATTGAATGCACGGCTCGCAACAGATTTGGTTCCGGGTTTAACCTCGCAAACCCCTGTTATAGTTGTTTTAGCTTCAATTAAATGCGAGCCAATATAAAGCACATTGTTTTCCCAGTTGCTTTCAGTATTATAATACTTTGTCTGATAAAAAGCTCCCTGCATAATATATGCCACACTATCGGGAATATCTATATCATCAAGAGCACTACAACCCGAAAAAAGACTTTTTTCTATAACATCAAGTGAACCGGGCAACTTGACCGTACTTAACTTTTCGC
>CACXEV010000058.1 GCA_902766755.1 Oscillospiraceae bacterium
CGGCGTTTAAAGGGTATGAAAACGCCGAACCCGTTGTGCTTCAAGGGCATCTTGATATGGTGTGCGAAAAGGAAAACGGTGTAAATTTTGACTTTGAGCGTGATGGGCTTCAACTTAAAGTTGATGGTGATTTTGTGTCCGCCGCCGGTACTACGCTCGGTGGGGACGATGGAATTGCCGTAGCGATTGCCCTTAGTATCCTTGAAGATAAATCTGTTCGCGCGCCGGAAATTCAGGTAATTTTCACTACGGATGAAGAAACAGGAATGTACGGCGCAGTCGGGATAGATGTTTCGGGTATAACAGCCAAAAAGTTTATAAATATTGATTCAGAGGATGAAGGAATATTTACGGTAGGATGTGCCGGAGGCGCGCGGGTTGATATTAAACTTCCGCTTAAATCCGAATTGAACACCAAGCCGGCATACACAGTTCAAATAAAAGGACTTACAGGCGGACATTCCGGAACGGAAATAAATAAGGGAAGGCTAAACGCAAATAAACTGCTCGGTAAGTTTTTATCTGATACCGAAAATGTGCAAATCGGTGAAATCAAGGGCGGCAACAAGGATAACGCAATACCTGTGTTCGCGTCCTGTACCGTTGTGAGTGATAGCGATATCATAAGCAAAGCGGCGGTTTTTGAAGAAAGTAACAGAGTCCCGGAGGATAATGAGCTTACGGTAACGGTAACGCCCTGCGAGTGTGAACGCCTTTTTGATTTGGAGTCCTCAAAGAAAATAATTGGGCTGACAAACAGCCTGCCTTTTGGCGTGGTGGCGTTAAATCCCGATATTGAGGGCTTGGTGGAAACATCGCTTAACATAGGTATTATAAGGTCGGATAAAAACGAGTTTTCTGTATCATTATCGGTCAGAAGCTCAAAGCGTTATCAAAAGGAAACCTTGATTGATAGGCTTAAAACTATCGGCGAAAGCTATGGAGCCGCGGTATCCGTCAGAGGCGATTATCCGGCGTGGGAATACCGTAAGTGTTCACCGCTCAGGGATAAAATGACCGAGGTGTTTGAAAAAATGTACGGTAAAAAGCCGAAAATCGAAATCATTCACGCAGGTCTTGAATGTGGTCTTTTCGGTGAAAAAATCAAGGATATTGATGCGGTTTCCATAGGACCTGACCTGTTTGATATTCATACACCGCGAGAGCGGCTGTCAATATCATCGGTAAAGAGAACCTATGAATTTATATGCTGTGTTTTGGAGGAACTGAAATGATTAAAAACAGAATAGAAAATATAAGGGTGAAACTGCCGGCAAACTCGGTGGCGCTTTTTACAAACGAGGCGGATTGCTTCTATCTTTCCGGCTTTAATAAAAGCGAGGGTATGGTGCTGATAACGGAAAATTCCGCTTGCCTTTTTGTTGACTTTCGATATATAGAAGCGGCAAAGGCCGCTTGCAAGGATATGGATGTTAAGCTCACAGGCGCATTTCTTAAAGATATTTACGAAGTGCTTAAAAATGAAAACATTAAAACCGTTTTTATAGAGGGCGATAGCGTAACTGTTAAAGAGGCAGAAACAATTAAATCTGTATTCTCAGGTATTGAAGTGTCAACCGAACTCGGCATAGATAAAATTGTAAGAGATATGAGAGCCGTAAAGGATGAAGGTGAAATATCGCTTATAAAATCGGCTCAGGCAATAACCGACAGAGCCTTTTCGTATATACAAACCAAAATTGCAGTAGGCAAAACCGAGAGGGAAATCGCTCTCGACCTTGAATTTTTTATGAGGGGCGAGGGAAGCGAGGGCGTCGCCTTTGATACAATAGCGGTTTCCGGTAAAAACTCATCAAAACCTCACGGCATACCGGGAGATAAGAAAATAGCGGAGGGTGATTTTTTAACCCTTGATTTCGGCGCTGTTGTGGGCGGCTATCGCTCGGATATGACTAGGACTGTCGCAATCGGCACCCCGTCAGATAAAACGCTAACAGTCTATAATACCGTTCTTAAAGCTCAAACGGAAGCAATTAAGGCAATAAAGCCCGGCATCAGCTGTTTTGATGTGGATAAGGTAGCCCGTGATATTATAAACGGAGCCGGCTTTGAAGGGTGCTTCGGTCACGGCCTCGGTCATAGCGTGGGTATTGATATTCACGAAAATCCTTCGTTTAATACACGCTGTAAAGACTTAACCAAACCCGGTATGGTAATAACCGTAGAACCCGGTATTTACCTTGAAAACGAGTTCGGCGTTCGCATCGAGGATATGATAGTCGTAACCGAAAACGGCTGTGAAGTATTGACGAAGAGTGATAAAAAACTGATTATTTTATAATTCCTTTTCAAAGTCCGTTTTTCGGGACAGCGCAAGCGGTATAATTTGATAAAATTTTTAAAAAAGGAAGTTTATTATGAAAAAAATTGATCAATTCATAAATCAGTATTCTCTTTCAAAAACTTTGCGATTTAAATTAATACCTGTTGGCGATACGCTAAAAAACTTTGAATTAAAGCACATGCTCGATCAGGATAAAGAGCGTGCCGAAAATTATTCCAAAGTTAAAAAGTTTATTGACGCATACCATCGTGTCTATATAGAAAAAGTGCTTTCCGCATTTAGTTCCAATGCGGCTTTTTCGGATAAAATCCGTGAGTACGCGGAATTGTATTATAAATCGAATAAAAGCGATGATGATAAGCAGGAGATGAGAGAATCCGAAAAAAATCTCCGCGCTTTGATTTCAAAAGCTCTAAAATCCGGCGAAGATTATAAGGATTTATTCGGCAAGCGTTTGATAGAGGAATTACTGCCTGCATTTCTCGAAAATGATGAAGATAAAACAATTGTTGAAAGTTTTAAAGGTTTTACCACTTACTTTTCGGGATTTTTCAAGAACCGTGAAAATATGTATAGCGCAGAAGATAAATCAACGGCAATTTCATATAGGTGCATAAATGATAATTTACCGAAATTCCTTGATAACGCGAGAGTTTTTAGCGGTAAAAATATCGCCGACAACTTAAGTGATCAGCTTAAAAAGCTCAATCTTGATTTTTCCGGTATTTACGGAACAAAGGTCGAAGATATTTTCAGCATAGATTATTTCCCGTTCGTTCTCTCACAAAAAGGGATTGAAGCATATAATTCAATTTTAGGCGGCTATTCCAATTCCGACGGCAGCAAGATTCAAGGTATGAATGAATATATCAATCTTTATAATCAAGTCGCAGAAGATAAAAGCAAAAAAATCCCACAATTAAAACCGCTCTTTAAACAGATATTGAGCGAAAAAAGCAGCATTTCATTTATTCCCGAAGCATTCAATTCGGATGATGGAGTTCTCGGCGCTATCAAAGGCTTTTTTAACGAAAGTGAAAACGGCGATTCAATTCTAAACACCGCCGAAAACATATCAAAGACTTTCAATTCGATTGCGGACTACGATATAGGCGGAATATTTGTCAAAAACTCTTTTGAACTTACCGATCTGTGCTCGGCGGCATTCGGGTATTGGGGAACCGTTCAAAACGCTTGGAATGACGAATATGACGCAATAAAGGGTTACAAAGATACCGAAAAGTATCTTGACGCGAGAAAAAAAGCATATAAAGCGGTCGAGAGTTTCAGTCTGGCGGCTATACAAAATTATGCCGACACAACCGATAATGACGAAAAAGAAACCGTTTCGGTATCAGAATGGGCTGCGAACTTTGTAGCGGAAAAATGTGATAGTATTTGCGATAAATATAAAATAGCGGAGCAATTGCTGAACAATCCTTATACAGATGATAAAAAACTTTACAGCAACGATTCGGCAATTGAAATTATCAAGGATTTGCTTGACGCCGTAAAGGAACTTGAAAACGCACTTAAAATCTTTGTCGGTACCGGTAAAGAGGACAATAAGGACGAAAGTTTTTACGGTGAAATGCTACCGTATTATGACCGTATCAAAGAAATCGACGGGCTTTATAACAAAGTTCGCAATTATATGACTCAAAAGCCGTATACAACGGATAAAATAAAACTAAACTTTCAAAATCCGCAATTTCTCGGTGGTTGGGACAGGAATAAGGAACCCGATTATTCGGCTGTTATGTTGCGCAAAAATAACGCCTATTATGTTGCCGTAATGGCGCCCGAAAATAAAAGAGTGTTTGAAAGAGTGACAAATGTTGAAAACTCGGAGCCGAAATATGAAAAATTAGTGTATAAACTTCTGCCCGGACCCAATAAGATGTTACCCAAAGTTTTCTTTTCAAAGAAGGGAATCGAAACTTTTAATCCCCCGAAAGACATACTTGAAAAATACGCTCTCGGCACACATAAAACCGGCGACAACTTCAGTATAACCGATTGTCACCGACTTATTGATTATTTCAAAAGCGCAATAGGTATGCATCCCGATTGGCGGCAATTCGGTTTCCGCTTTTCCGAAACCTCTTCATACAAGAATATTGCCGATTTTTATAATGAAGTTAAAAATCAGGGATATAAAGTCAGCTTTTGCAATGTTTCGGAATCGTATGTTGATACACTTGTAAAAGAGGGCAAACTGTATTTATTCCAAATATACAACAAAGATTTTTCGGAGCATAGCAAAGGAAATCCAAATCTGCATACAATGTATTTCAGAATGCTGTTTGCCGAGGAAAATCTTAAAAATGTTGCTTTGAAACTGAACGGCGAATCTGAAATGTTTTACCGCGAAGCGAGCATCAAAAAAAGCGAAATGACCGTTCACCCTAAAAATCAGCCAATCAAAAACAAAAATGTTGAGAACGCTAAAAGGGAAAGCGTTTTTGAATATGACATAATTAAAGACAAGCGTTTCACAATCGACCAGTTTATGATACATATTCCCATAACCCTGAACTTTTCCGCAACCGGCAGCAGCAACATAAATCTTGAAGTCCGCGAGGCGTTAAAAAATTGTGATAACAATTACGTTATAGGTATTGACCGGGGAGAAAGAAATCTGCTTTATATAAGCGTTATTGATTCAAGCGGCAGAATTGTTGAGCAGCACTCACTTAATGAAATCATAAATGAGTATAAAGGCAATACATATAAAACAGATTATCACGCTCTGCTTGACAGTAAAGAAAAAGAGCGTGCGGATTCGCGCGCAAACTGGAAAACCGTTGAAAACATTAAAGAACTCAAAGAGGGCTATATAAGTCAGGTCATTTATAAGATCTGCAGGCTCGTTGAAAAATACGATGCAATTATAGTAATGGAGGATCTAAATTTTGGGTTTAAGCGTGTCCGTGGCGGTAAATTTGAAAAATCAGTTTATCAGAAGTTTGAAAAAATGCTGATTGACAAGCTTAACTACCTCGTCTTCAAAGAGAAAAACGCAAATGAACCGGGCGGTGTTTTAGGCGGTTACCAATTGGCAAATCAATTTGAAGGTTTTAACAAACTCGGCAAGCAGACAGGATTTATATTCTATGTGCCGGCCTATCTTACAAGTAAAATAGACCCCACAACAGGATTCGCCGACTTTTTGCATCCGCGCTATGAGAGCGTGCCTAAAGCAAAATTCTTCATAGATTGCATTGATAGGATTTCTTACAATTCGAGCGAGGATTACTTTGAATTTGAGATTGATTATTCAAAGTTCCCAAAATGCGCTTATTACGGTAAAAGCCGGTGGAAGTTATGCACTTTCGGCAACAGAATTGAAACTTTCCGTAATGCAAACAAAAACAACGAATGGGATAATAGAGAAATCAATCTTACGGAGGAATTCAAAAGATTTTTTGCGGGTAACGGTGTTGATATCAATTCTGATATAAAAGCGCAGATTCTATCAAAATCTGAAACAGGTATGTTCAAAGAGTTTATGCGTTTGTTTGCTTTGACATTACAAATGCGTAACAGCGAAACCGGCAACACTGATAAAGATTTTCTTCTTTCACCCGTCAAAAACAGTGAGGGCGAGTTTTACAACAGTGATAACTACAAAAATAATGAAAAAGTTCCTCTTCCGAAAGATGCGGATGCAAACGGC
>CACXEV010000059.1 GCA_902766755.1 Oscillospiraceae bacterium
GGCTGATAATAGTCGTAATAGGAAACAAAGTATTCAACCGCGTTTTCGGGGAAGAATTCACGAAACTCGGTGCAAAGTTGCGCGGCAAGGGTTTTGTTATGGGCGAGCACCAGCGTCGGGCGGTTTACCCGCTCGATAATATTAGCCATTGTAAAGGTCTTTCCCGAACCGGTAACGCCGAGCAAAACCTGCTCCCTGTCGCCGCGGTTTAAGCCCTCTACTAACTTTTCTATCGCCTCGGGCTGGTCGCCGGTGGGCTTGTAATTGGAATGTAATACAAACTTGTCCGCCACACTTACACCTTCTTTACTCTGTTAGTATACAACAAAAATCCAAATAAGTAAACAAAGGAACAGAAGTTTTTTATCTGTTCCTTTATATTATGTAATCTTATTAAAACAACTTGCCCAACACAACGCAAACACAAGGGGACGGTTTTATGTGTTAATCATCTTTCTCACAAGACCGGAAACACACAGAACCGTCCCCTGTGTTCTCCTTGAAATTAAAACTGATCTAAACTGTAATAATTATAAAAGATAGAATAGCAGCTACTATTGCTAATTGCAATATTTCAAACCTAAAGCCACTGATAAAACTAAAAAGATTGTCAATATATAATGAAAGAAACAACATTAAACCTACTATAATCGCAATAAAAATGCATAACACACTCAATATAATCCGGGAAAGTATAACTCTGTTATGGAATTCAATAAAACACCATATATAAGCAGATAGCATTATAATAGTTGCAACACACGCAAATATAATAAGCAGCTTTTTAATAAAAACCACCTCACACTTTATAAACACAGAAGAACCGTCCCCTTGTGTTCTCTTTTGCTAAATCCCATAGCATTAATAATCATTATAGGATACTCATAATGCTATAAACTATTTTTTGAATTGGTTTTTTATAGGCTCTGAAAAATTCCAAGTTATAATTTCTATACCATATTTATTTTTAATATCCTCACTAGATAGATAGCTAGAATTATTGCTATTTTTTTTTAGGTATAGATGCGGTGGCGACAATGAAATATTTTCCCAAGCAAGATACTTATAGTCACCCATTAGATACTCTGGATCTCCAACTCGGCAAAAAATTCTAGTATTTGAGTCTTCAAAAATCAAAACATTTTCCAAACCAGTTTCTTTCACATATCCTTTCCATTTCCGATAGAAACCTCGTCCTGTATCCCATCCAATTCCGTCAAACTCACAAATATATACCCCACTTATATTTACAACATTGCCATTATCAACCTTATATGTTAAAGAAAATGGAAATTCGCCAGATTTAACTTTTGGAACAAACTGTCTTTTTTCAAAAAACATAAAAAACAAACCTCCTATCAAAAGCAACAAGAAAATTACAACAGTAAAAAGAACCCCAGCTTTTTTCATTTGTTATCCTCCAATAATGCAGAAATAACTGCACTCATCAAATGGTTTTTAACGAACACAGGGGAACCGTCCCCTTGTGTTTTCCGTGTATGTAATTATTTCGATATCATTATTATATAACAGAGTACTCAATATGTAAACAAAAAGGAACAGATGATTTTTATCTGTTCCTTTGTATTTATGCTTTTTGTCGGGCTTACGCAGTTAAGTCAGAAAGTCGTTTATATTGTGTATCGGAACTCCAACGGGCGGCGTAATGCCTTTCCGCTTAAAGAGTTCTTCGGGTGTAACAACACAAAAGCCTCTGTCTTTAAGTTCCGGCAGAATAACATCAAGCGCTTTGCAGGTATTTGTACGAACATGAAGACAACCTACGGCTCCGTCGCATACCGTATCGAGCACGGCTTCGGTGATCATCTCGGGAGTTACGGAAGGATCCCAGTCGTGTCCGTTTTCCATTCCCCATCCCAAGACGGGCAAACCAAGATCCTTTGCGACCTGTAAAGCCCCGGTGTTTTCGGACAAATACGGCAGTCGGGTCATGGTCATTTGATAATTCAGTTTTTCTTTTATGGTTTTTATCGGAAGATATATTTCTTCTTCTATCTCTTCCCTTGTCGGGATTTTTTCCATATGAAGGTGCTTCTGCCCGTGAGAAACGAGCTGAAAGCCATTGTCGATAACATATCGAAGCATTGGCAAAGTCTCATCATTTATATTTTGCCCGATAACCGCAAAGCCCGACCTCCAGCCAAATTTTTTTATTTTATCCGCCATTTCACAAATAGGGTCATGAGGTCCGTCGTCAAAAACCAAAGTTATAAATTTCATAATCACCACTCCCGATCATTTATCGTCAAATTATTCTTTAACATATTTTTTAGCCATTCCGCCTTCCGCGGTCTCGCGGTATATAACCTTTAAATCTTTTCCGGTTTCATACATTGTATCTACTATCATATCAAAACTGATTTTCCTTGAATCAGCCAAAAAATCAGCGAGATTAACCGCGTTTAACGCCCTCATCGCGGCTATGGCGTTTCGCTCTATGCAGGGTATTTGAACAAGACCTAAAATCGGATCACAAGTCAGTCCCAAATGATGTTCAACAGACATTTCTGCCGCATACTCTATCTGGTCAAGGTCGAGTTCAAAAAGCTCCGCCGCCGCGGCGGCAGCCATTGCACAGGCGGTACCTATCTCCGCCTGACAGCCGCATTCCGCACCGCTTATAGACGCGTTTGTTTTTATTAAGTTCCCTATTATGCCCGCGGTGGCAAGAGAATGTATTATTTCTTCGTCCGAAAATTTACGCTTTTGCTGAAGGTATTTTAATACTGCCGGAACAACACCGCAGGAGCCGCAGGTCGGCGCGGTAACTATCTCACCGCCCGAAGCGTTTTCTTCGCTTACCGCATAAGCATACGCGCAAATCAAACGGTTGGTTTTCGTTTCTTCGGTTTCGTCGATATGCCTTTGTCTGAACAGATATTTCGCTTTTCTTTGAAGTCCTATTCCTCCATGCAGCACACCCTCGGTCTCAAGGCCCCTTTCAACCGCTTTTTGCATCGTTTCCCAAATAGTTTCAAGATATTCCCAGATATCTTTGCCTTCGCATTCTTCAACATATTGCCAAATACGGATATTATTGTTTCTGCAATA
>CACXEV010000060.1 GCA_902766755.1 Oscillospiraceae bacterium
CGCCTCTGAACAGAACGCCATGCGGTGCGACTGCGGCAATACGGCCTCCAACGGAGGCGCTGACAATCATATGAAGAAGAAAGGCCCAGTCACCTTTACTGGCAGGGGGAACGCCCCAATCAAAACGATGGTGTTTGTCCAGCGTTGCCTCCATTTTGAATTCCTTTTTGCCTTTTCCGACTGCTTCGCCACCCGGATTAAAACCAGCCGCCCATTTATCTTTGGAAAACGGCATGTTAGCCACTATTGCATCAAAGGTTAAAAGATTACCGTCCTCATCCTTAAACATGGGATTAGCCAGAGTGTCGCCCCATGCAATTTTGGCATCTCTGATTTCGTGAATATACATATTCATCTTAGCCATAGCAACCGACGAACCGTTGACTTCCTGACCAAAAATAGAAACCTGATTAGAGTTTTCTTTTTTTGCAGCTTTAATTAGCAGAGAACCGGATCCGCAGGTTGGGTCATACACACGCTCTCCCGGCTTTACATCTACAATTTGTGCCATGATTTCAGAAACGGCAGCAGGGGTGTAGAAAGACCCGGCTTTTTTACCAGCCATGCTTGCAAATTGGCCAATCATGTATTCATATGCGTCGCCTATTACATCGGCAGGGACTTCACCTTCTTTAACCTCAATCTGTGAAGGACGAAGGTCAAGCGGATAAAGGTCTTCCAACAAATCACGCAATATGGCGTTTTTATGTTCGCGTGTTCCAAGAGCATTTTCACTGTTATAATCAGTTGTATTTAGAACACCGGCCAATTGCTGATTATTATCATTTTCTATCTGTCGAAGAGCAGTATTGATGATTTGACCGATGTTATCTGAATAGCGTTGCTCATAAAGAGTGTCGAAAGAGCAATCCTCTGCAACCGTAAAAGGAAGATAGCGCTTTTGCCGCTCTAAGCGCATACCTTCATAAGTTTTCTCAAGCTCTTCGACTTTTTCCTTATAAGTGTCGCTCAAATATTTAACAAACATCAGCGGGAGAACATAGTCTTTATAGTTTGCTGCGTCAATGGTATCACGCAAAGAATCGGCTCCTCGCATCAATGCACTTTCAATATCGTTTTTACTCGTACTCATTATAGATTTCCTCCGATTATTCTTTTGATTTCTAATGATGTTAGTTTTTTCTGTTCCGATATTAACTCTCGGTAGAGTTGTTCTCTTCGATTGCTCACGCAAACTAAATCAGAAATAATAATTTGCTTTTCCAACGGTGGAATCGGAACATCTAAGTCGGCAAATGTGCCGATTTTTATTGTTCTTTGAGATTGCCAACCCTCTATTGAAAGTAAGGTTTCCGATGCCTCGTGTGTTGAAAGCCAATAACACAAGTATTGTGGCAAGACCGTTTTGCTGCGTATTCGTATCACGGCAAGTTGCGAAGGAATAACCAACCCTACGTCAGCAGGAGTAATAAGAACGGGGGAGAAAGGGGCAAAAAGTTTTACAACTATATCGTTGGTCTGGGTTAATAACGAATCATCTAACAACTCCGTTGATGAAAACAAATCGAGTTCGTTATGATTTACTGTTCCATTTATATCTAAAGACCTTAAATTAAGGCGTTTATACTCTTTTACGGTTTCTTCGGATGAGCGGGCTTCCTTGCGATTAAGAACAAGTCCGCTTTGAAGTTTTGCAAAATCAGACAGTTTCATGTTCTTCTCCTTGTGCAAATTCGGCGCACCCGCACATCGCGAGTGCGCCGAATCGCTTCATTTAGCGGGTGTGGGACTCAGGGCAGCAATAGGCACAACCATCAACGTTGGTATAGTACTTTCTCGCTCCGCTGACCGCTTGCTGCGACGTAATAAAATCGCCTAAATACAGCCGATTTTCTACGTCAGGGAGCCAACTGCATGTGGCACGGTGTACTTCATGCTCGCCAGTAGGCTGTGCGTTTTTGTTCACGTAAAATCTCAACGAAGTATTCTCCTTTCTCAAAAAGTAACAAGACTTCGTTGACAAAGCACTAACTGCGTGATATAATGAATATGATACGATAATGTCAAGCGAAGGGACTCTCGAAATCAGTTGCAGCTGTTTCGAGAGTCTTTTTCTTGTTCTGATTATATTATAACACAGATTGCCGATTCTGTCAAGCCTTTTTATAAAATTATTCAAATAAATTGCTGTCATTTTCGTTTCGTGACTTTTAATATTTTGAGTTTGTTTAATCTGAAGAGAATTTATCTGCACAACATTCTACCAGAATACGTACGCCAAGAGCAAACCCGTACCGAAATGCGGCGGTTTCGGATACGGCGTTCATTTCATTTACCGAGGCATTATACTTTTCAAAAAGTTCAAGTTGTTCTTGGGATAGTTCGCCTTCAAATGTCTCTCTGTTTTTTGATACAAGGCTGAGCTGGTTCTTATATTCCATATTACCCTCAATGTAGGTTTCAACCGGGCGGATATTACCGTACCAAAGATCTTCAAGCACCGTCATACAAACAACACCTCGCTTTTTACAATCTCTTCGGCGCGATTGCGGATGTTATTCATCAATCTCACCCATTCCAACTGATTGGTGGCTTTGAGTCGCTCGGTCACGCCTTCCTGTTTAGCGAGTTGTTTTATCA
Source organism: Oscillospiraceae bacterium (assembly GCA_902766755.1). Taxonomy (GTDB): domain Bacteria; phylum Bacillota; class Clostridia; order Oscillospirales; family Acutalibacteraceae; genus UBA737. The sequence goes on from CACXEV010000060.1 coordinate 2,602, forward strand.
ACTGAAAAAGCATTTCTTCCGCCTGTTCATTTACACTTTTAAGGTAGCTGTTCAGTGTGCCGTTCATACGCATAACATTTATGACGGTTGGTTTGTTTTTTCGCAAATAATCATAATGTCTGCGACCTAAAATTCCTATGTCCTTTAAGTTATTTTTCATCATGCAAAACCTCCCTTGCGGTATCATCTTACCACAAGGGAGGCGGGGATAAAAATGTGCGTTTTGAAAATGAATCCATCTTCTGAAAATGTCTTTTTTATTTTGGCATTTTGTTGGAGTAAAAAGTCCCGGAAGGCGCATAAATACAGGGTCGAATTGTTTCTCTCCCACCATCCGGGCAGGTTTTTTAACCTGCCCGTTTTTTGTGCTAAAATGCTTAAATAAAGAGTTTGCAGGTTCAATGATTGAATAGAGTACCTTCTGTATGTTCGTGAGCATCCTATAAGTTGGAACACGCCGACCGACATCCTTTACGGCAGTAAAGATAATCATACATCTATTGATACAATTACTGATTTTGCCCGTAAACATAATGCAAGTCTTACCGTTATGGAAAACGGCGAGCATTGGTTTCACACAAGCCAGCAGATGCGGTTCCTTGATAATTGGTTAAAGAAAAAAATATGAATACAAAAGACTGTATCATAAACTGCAGAAGAATACCGACGATTACGATGTAAAGGAATTTGATAAATGATTTGCTACTAAACAGAAACTAAAACTTCCCGGTCAGATATTCTAAATACAATAAACACACAGCGCTGAACGAACTGCCCCACATCATGCTATCTGCACAATGTGGGGCAGTTCGTTGTGTACGGGTGGATGTTTGTTTGCACACTTTTGTGCGTATTTTTTGGAAATAATCAAAATCGGTCAAACATACAGAATTATTTGTCTAAAAACACTAAAAGTAAGAAAAATCAATATGGTAAAACAGAGAAAATCCACAAGCGGTATTGACCGTTTTTGAATATTTATGTATAATTTACATATAATTTAAGTAAGAAATACTCAAAAGTAATCAAGGAAGAACAAAATGTTAACATTTGACAGAAGGAATAAAATACTCGAATACATAGCCGAGAACGGTGCGGCAGGTGTTGCCGAGCTATCCAATATGCTTGGCGCGAGTGAATCGACAATCAGAAGAGACCTGTCTGAGTTATCTAAGACGGGTAAGCTCGATAAGGTTCACGGAGGTGCGATGCTTCCGAGCCTTGAGTTTATCAACCGCGAGGATTCAATCAATATCAAAGTACAAAAGAATTATGAAGAAAAGCTCGCTGTGGCTGAGTATGCCGCCTCGCTCATAAATGACAGTGATTATGTCTTCTTAGATGCCGGCTCAACAACTTTTTTGATGACAAGGTTTATATCGGCAAGCAAGGCGACGTTTATAACAAACGGCATAGCTCAGGCGCAAGAACTTATTAAAAACGGATGCAGAGTTTTGGTGCTTGGTGGAGAGCTAAAAGATACGACTGAGGCGATAGTAGGGTCAACGGCGGCAAAAAATCTGCAAAAATACAATTTTTCAAAGGCTTTTATTGGTGCCAACGGCATAACATTAAAGCAGGGTATTACAACTACCGATACAAGCGAGGCAATAATAAAAGCGGTGGCGGTAGAGCATAGCTTCTCTTCTTTTATTTTAGCTGACAGCAGTAAATTCGGCAAGGTTTCCGCAGTGACGGCAGTGCCGGTAGATGCCGCTTGTATAATATGTGATAAATGTCCTGATGAAGGTGTGAGGAAAAAAACAATAGTCAAGGAGGTAAAGGCATAATGGTTTATACTGTAACTTTAAACCCTGCGCTTGATTATATAATGCAGGTTAAAAAACTTAGATTTGATGATATTAACCGCTCTTATTTTGAAGACCTGCACTACGGCGGCAAGGGAATAAATGTTTCTGTGGTGCTCAAAAGGCTTGGGATAGCAAATAAGGCGATGGGTTTCATAGCCGGATTTACGGGTGACCGTCTTGAAGAAATGCTTATTTCCGAGGGGATTGACTGTGATTTTTTGCGTCTTGAAAAGGGCGATACAAGGATAAATGTAAAAATCAAATCCGAAACCGAGCTTGATATAAACGCGAGAGGGCCTCAAATAGAGCCGGAGGATATAGAAAATCTAATAAGCGGTCTTAATAAGATACAGCCCGGTGACTATTTGGTTCTTGCAGGCTCCATACCGGAAAATCTTCCTGATGATATTTACGAAAGAATGTTATCTGAGCTTAACGGCAGGGGAATTAACTTTGTTGTTGATACAACAGGCGATTTGCTTTTAAGGGTTCTTAAATACAAACCGTTTTTAATAAAGCCAAATCATCACGAATTAGGCGACCTGTTCGGAGTAAAGGTGCAAAGTGATGAAGATGTAGTCCTGTATGCTAAAAAACTGCAAGAGCTTGGTGCTAAAAATGTTTTGGTATCAAGGGGTTCAAAGGGTGCTACGCTTTTGGATGAAAACGGCAAAGTAACAAATATCGGAATTATCGAGGGCAAGATAGTCAGCACTGTCGGCAGCGGGGATAGTATGGTTGCCGGTTTCATTGCCGGATACAGTGATACAGGGGATTTTTCACACGCATTAAGGCTCGGCGCCGCTTGCGGAAATGCCACAGCGTTCTGCAACGCGTTAGCTGAAGCCTCAGATATACAAAGCGCATATAAAAAATTAAAAATAAACTAACAGGAGGCAAAAAAATGAGAATTGTAGATTTACTTAAAAATGAAGCAATTCAACTTGGCGCAAATGTCGGCACAAAGGATGAAGCGATTGACCTTTTGGTATCACTTCATGATAAGGCCGGCAACCTAAATGATGTTGCGGTTTACAAAGAGGCTATACTCAAAAGAGAAGAGCAGGGCTCAACCGCAATCGGTGAAGGCATAGCAGTTCCTCACGCAAAATCGGAAAGCGTAAAAACACCGGGACTTTCGGCAATAACCGTGCCGACAGGCGTTGATTATGATGCGCCGGACGGAAGGGCTTCCGACATTCTCTTTATGATAGCCGCAGGAACAGACGGTGATAAGCATTTAGAGATACTTTCTCGCCTTATGGTAATGCTTATGGATGGCGAGTTCTGTGCTAAACTGCGCGCGGCGAAGGACAGTAAAGAGTTTTTGGAAATCATTGATGCCGCAGAAGCGGAAAAGTATCCCGAAGAGAAGACAGAGGAGAAAAAAGAGGGCGGATATCGCTTGTTGGCTGTTACCGCTTGCCCTACCGGTATTGCTCATACATTTATGGCGGCTGAGGCGCTTGAAAAAGCCGCAAAGGAAATGGGTGTTACAATCAAGGTTGAAACTGCCGGCTCAGGCGGCTCTAAAAATGTTCTTACAAAGAAGGAGATTGCCGAGTGTGATGCTATAATCTGTGCTGTGGACAGAAATGTGGAAATGGCTCGGTTTGACGGCAAACCTGTTCTTAAAACTTCGGTTTCAAGCGGTATCAATAAGCCTAAGGAGCTGATAGAAAAAGCGCTTTCGGGAAATGTTTCGATTTATAAATCAGAGGGCGGCGCTGATACATCAGACGATTCGGATGAGCAAGAGAGCTTCGGCCGCAAGGTTTATAAGCACCTTATGAACGGTGTATCGCATATGCTTCCTTTCGTAGTAGGCGGCGGCGTGCTTATAGCACTCGGATTTCTTATTGATACTATCGCAGGCAACGCAAATGTAGGCGGAACCTTCGGATTTACAAACTCGGTTGCGGCAATAGTTTTCTGGATAGGTAAAGCGGCATTTTCGTTTATGTTGCCGATACTTGCGGGATATATTGCAATGTCTATTGCAGACCGCCCCGGACTTTTGCCCGGTATTGTAGGCGGCTTTATAGCGGCAAACGGCTTTACATTCAAGTCACTTATCGAGGGCAAAAATCTCGTTGGCGACGGTAATGCGGTTTCCGGTTTCTTAGGCGCTCTCTTCGCAGGCTTTGCGGCAGGTCTTATTATGCTTCTTCTTAAAAAAGCATTTAATTGGATGCCTAAGGCTATGGACGGTATCAAACCCGTGTTCATTTATCCGCTTTTAGGTACCGTGCTTATAGGTCTTCTTATGATTTGGATAAACCCGGTAGTAGGATACCTCAACACCGGACTTTCCACTATGCTTTCCAACCTCGGAAACAGCAGTAAGCTCCTTCTCAGCATTGTTTTGGCGGCAATGATGGCAACGGATATGGGCGGCCCGTTCAACAAGGCGGCTTATGTATTCGGTACCGCTGCTATTGCGGATGGAAACACCTGGATAATGGCGGCTGTTATGATAGGCGGTATGGTACCTCCTATTGCAATAGCTCTCTCAACAACATTTGCTAAGAGCAGATGGACTGCCGAAGAACGTAAGAACGGCCCTGTTAACTACCTTATGGGACTTTGCTTTATAACCGAAGGCGCTATTCCTTACGCAGCATCTGATCCTATCAGAGTAATACCCTCTTGTATGGTAGGCTCGGCTGTGGCTGGTGCTGTAAGCTTACTGCTCGGCTGTGCGTGTCCTGCTCCTCACGGCGGTATATTCACCTTTGCCGTTGTTACCAATCCGCTCGGTTATATAGGCGCTTTGGTTGTAGGTTCCGTTGCAGGTGCACTCGTTCTCACACTTTTAAAAAAGAAAAAAGCGTAATTAAGGGAGTAAAAAATGGTATCTAAGGATTTTACTATAAAGAATAAAATGGGCTTTCATATGCGCCCGGCTCAGGTGTTTGTAAACGCTATGTCAAAATACCCTTGTGATGTTACGATTAAATTCGGCGACAGGGATATAAATGCAAAAAGTATTATGATGATTATGTCTGCCTGCATTAAGTGCGGCAGTGAAATCACCGTAACGGCAAACGGCGAAGAAGAGGCGGCAGCATTGGCTCAGGCGGCTGAAATGATAGAGTCCGGCTTCGGCGAAGAATAAACTTTAAAGGGCGGGTAATCTTTGGTTATCCGCCTGTTTGAATAAGGAGTAGTATATGTTAAAAGGAATAGGGGCGTCAAACGGTTACGGTATAGGTAAAGCCGTAATAATAGAAGACGCAAACCTCGATTATTCGTCTGTTCGATATTCCGGTGCCGAGGCTGAAAAGAGCAGGCTTCAAAACGCAGTAGATAGCTTTATTAAAGAAACTACCGAAATGGTTGAGGCGCTTAAAAGCAGTGCCGGTGAAAAGGAGGCCGAAATACTCGAAGGTCATCTTACTATGCTTAACGATCCGTTTATGCTTTCCGGTATAAATGAGCAAATTGATGCCGGTTTGGTTGCCGAAGCGGCGGCTGATGCGGTATTTAAAATGTTCTATGATATGTTCGCAGGTATGGAAGATGAAATGATGCGCCAAAGAGCATCGGATGTAAAGGATATAAGAGACAGTATCCTCGAATTGCTTTTGGGTGTTAAGAAAATCGATATAAGCAAAGTCGAAAAAGGCTCTGTACTTATAGCAAAAGATTTTACGCCGTCTATGACAAGTCAGATAAAAAAAGAAAATGTGGCGGCGATTGTTACAGAAGTAGGCGGTGTTACGAGTCACAGTGCTATTCTTGCTCGTGCTATGGGAATACCGGCGGCACTCTCTGTGCCGGACGCTTTAAACAGTATAATAAACGGCGATACTCTTATTGTTGACGGCTTCAGGGGCGAAGTGTTTACAAATCCCGATGCCAAGCATATAAATGAGTATGAGCAAAAGCAAAAAGAGTATATTAAGGAAAAAGAAAGCCTTAATGTTTATTTCAATAAGCCTACTGTTACAAAATCAGGCATAAAAAAGTATGTTTACGGTAATATAGGCAAAGCGGCGGATGCCGAAACGGTGCTTCAAAACGGCGGCGAGGGAATAGGACTTTTCAGAACAGAGTTTTTGTTTATGGATAGGACTTCCGCTCCGACAGAGCAGGAGCAGTTTGAGGCGTATTCTACCGTTGCAAAGATAATGGGCGGCAAGGAAGTAATTATAAGAACACTTGATATCGGCGGGGATAAGGCGATTGATTATCTTTCTATTGAAAAGGAAGAAAATCCGTTTTTAGGCCATAGAGCAATAAGATATTGTCTTGATAATAAACCGCTTTTTAAAACACAACTCAGGGCGATTCTTCGTGCGGCGGCATACGGTAATATAAAAATTATGTTACCTCTTGTAACCGAAATAGAGGAAATCCGTGCGGCAAAGGCGCTGATTACCGAGTGCGAGGCGGAGCTGAAATCGGAGGGAATAGAGTATAAGAGCGTTCCCGTTGGAATTATGGTGGAAACACCTTCCGCCGCTATAATATCAGACCTGCTTGCTCGTGAAGCGGCGTTTTTCTCAATAGGTACTAACGATCTTACCGGATATACAATGGCAGTTGATAGGGGTAATGCAAAGGTATCGCATCTTTACAATGCGTTTAAGCCGAGTGTGCTTCGTGCAATAGAAATGACTATTAAAAACGCAAAAGCCGCAGGAATACCTGTGGGTATGTGCGGTGAGGCGGCGGCAAACACAAAACTGATACCTATGCTTTTAGAATGGGGACTTGATGAGTTTTC
>CACXEV010000061.1 GCA_902766755.1 Oscillospiraceae bacterium
CCCTTGTTACCGTGGCGTCCCGCCATCTTATCGCCCACGGAGATTTTACGTTTCTGAGCGATATAGCAGCGAACAACATCATTTACTCCGGGGCTGAGCTCTGAAGAATTTTCGCGGTTGAAGACCTTAACATCAACTATAACGCCGTATTCACCGTGAGGAACACGAAGAGATGTATCTCTGACTTCTCTTGCTTTCTCACCGAATATTGCGCGTAAAAGTCTTTCTTCGGCTGTAAGCTCGGTTTCACCCTTCGGTGTTACCTTACCTACAAGGATGTCCCCTGATTTAACCTCGGCGCCTATTCTTATAATTCCGCGCTCATCAAGGTCTTTAAGGGCATCTTCGCCGACATTCGGTATATCCCTTGTGATTTCCTCTTTTCCGAGTTTAGTGTCTCTTGATTCAATTTCATACTCTTCTATATGAATAGAAGTATAAACATCATCACGAACGAGGCGCTCGTTAAGAAGCACAGCATCCTCATAGTTATAACCTTCCCAGGTCATAAATCCTATAAGGGCATTTCTGCCGAGAGATATTTCACCGTTGCTAGTAGCCGGACCGTCGGCAATAACCTCATTTGCCGATATCGACTGACCGACAGATACTATCGGTTTCTGATTTATACAGGTGGCGTGGTTAGAACGCAGGAATTTAATGAGATTGTACTCATCAATCTCGCCATTATTGGCACGTATTTTAATAATATCAGCGCTTACATAAGTGACAGTACCTGCGCGTTTTGCAAGCACTACAACGCCCGAGTCTATAGCTGCTTTATATTCCATACCGGTAGCAACGATCGGATTTTCAGGCTTAAGAAGCGGCACAGCCTGCTTCTGCATGTTAGAGCCCATGAGCGCTCGGTTTGTATCGTCGTTTTCAAGAAACGGTATCATAGCGGTTGCAACAGATACTACCATTTTAGGCGATACATCCATAAAGTCGGCGCGGCTGGCTTCGATCTCGTGGAAGCCGTCTCTATAACGGGCATTTACCTTTTTGCGTGCAAAGAAGCCGTTTTCATCCAAAGGCTCGTTCGCCTGTGCTACAACATACTCGTCCTCTTCATCAGCCGACATATAAACAACTTCATCAAGAACCTTGCCGGTTTTCTTATCAACACGGCGGAAAGGAGCCTCAATAAAGCCGTACTTGTTGATCCTTGCATAAGTAGCAAGATAGGAAATAAGACCGATGTTAGGGCCTTCCGGTGTTTCTATCGGGCACATACGGCCGTAATGTGTATAGTGAACATCACGCACTTCGAACGAAGCTCTGTCACGCGAGAGACCGCCGGGGCCTAATGCAGAAAGCCTACGCTTATGGGTAAGCTCGGAGAGAGGATTGGTCTGATCCATAAACTGAGAAAGCGGAGAAGAACCAAAGAACTCTCTTATAGCCGCAACTACCGGGCGTATGTTTATAAGGGACTGCGGAGTAATATTATCCGGATCCTGTGACTGCAGTGTCATCTTTTCGCGCACAACTCTTTCCATACGGGAAAAGCCGATGCGGAACTGATTTTGTAAAAGCTCGCCTACCGAACGAATACGGCGGTTGCCCAAGTGGTCGATATCATCTATTGTGCCTACATCATAGGGAAGTCCCAGGAAATAGTTAACACTTGCAAAGATATCGTCAAGGGTTATGTGATTTGGAATCAAAACGCCTGCACTTTCGATAAGAGCAGCTTTAAGGGCTTTCTTATCAAGATTCTCATCAAGAATTTCCTTTAAAACGTCAAAGCTTACTTTTTCGTTTACACCCTTGCTGTCAAGCTCCTGCAGCTCCTTATCGGTGAAATCAACGAAGTCTTTAAGGTCAACCATTCTGTTTGTGAGAATTTTAACCTCGGTAGTATTACCCTCAATATCGCTTACATTTATATAAGCTTCAAATACACCGTGTGCCTCAAATTCACTTGCCATTTCTTTGGTTACAGTTGTTCCGGCATCAGCCATTATTTCGCCTGTTATAGGATCGGCAACCGGGCGAGAGAGAACCTTGCCGCGTATACGGGACGCCAAAGAAAGCTTTTTGTTGTATTTATATCTTCCTACACGGGAAAGATCATACCTGTGAACATCAAAAAACATCTGTTCAATATATGCTTTTGCACCGTCAATAGTTACAGGTTCACTCGGACGGAGTTTTTTATAAACTTCGATTAATCCCTCATCGGTATTTTTAGTTTCGTCTGCCTCAAGTGTTGCGGCAAGACGCTCGTCATCACCTAAAAGCTCACGGATCTGCTGATTTGAGCCCACTCCTAAGGCACGGACAAATGCAGAAATCGGGAGTTTTCTGTTCTTGTCTATACGAACATACAGCACATCATTAGGGCTCGTCTCATACTCAAGCCATGCACCGCGGTTAGGAATAATTGTAGAAGAAAAGAGGCTTTTACCGGTTTTTTCGTCTGTTTTCTCGGCAAAATATATGCCGGGAGAACGAACAAGCTGTGATACGATAGCTCTTTCCGCACCGTTAATAACAAAGGTGCCGGAATCCGTCATGAGCGGGAAATCGCCCATAAATACTTCGCTTTCCTTAATTTCACCGGTTTCATTGTTTGTCAGTCGCGCCGTAACGCGAAGCGGAGCGGCATATGTCGTGTCTCTCGCTTTGCATTCTGCTACATCATATTTCGGATTCTCATCAATTCTGTAATCAGTAAAGCTCAAGACGAGATTTCCGCTATAATCAGTAATGGCGGACATGTCCTCAAAGACTTCTTTAAGGCCATCCTTAATAAACCAGTTGTACGAATCTTTCTGGATTTCAATGAGGTTAGGCATATCGATAACTTCATTGATTTTGGAAAATGTCATACGAGTGTTGTTGCCAAGTTTAATTGGCTTAACCATTGCCGATTTCTCCATAGGTTCAGAATCACTCCTAATATAATATATGTTACAAAAACAGGGCAAAAAGCGCCGACATTTTTCTATGTTTTTTACAATGTAAAATGCATAAAAGGCGCACATTCCCCCATCATCAATAGTAATGATACATTATATAGTATGCTTGCCGATATGTCAAGGAAAAAATGTAAAAAAATGAAAATTTTATGAAAAAATCGGTTTTTTTGGATTTTTTTAATATTTAAAATTTGTTGACATTTTAAAGTTAGGTGCTATAATTTACAAAATAGTGATATTTTTAACAAGGAGGTGTGTGTATGAGTAAAAAGCGGCGGACGATTTTCATTCTTGTATGGGTTTTATGTGCGGCGGCATTTCTTGTTTCCTCGCTCGTTATCGGCGGGGCTTCTCCTGAAGAGAGCATTAAGGAAACTATGCGTGATGCCGTGCTTCACGATACCAATAAAATAAGCCTTTTCGGCATTATGGATGTAAACCCTGCGGTAATTTCGGCATATACTGTTACATTTATACTCTTGATATTTGCGGTGTTTGTTCGTATCTTTGCCGTGCCTAAATTCAAAACCATACCCGGAAAATTTCAAATTTTGCTTGAAGAGGCAGTAGGCTTTTTCGATAATCTTGCAAAGGGCAACAGTCCTCATAAGAATTATTTTTTAGGGGCTTATGTTTTTGTTGCCGGCGCGTATATCTGTATAGGCACGCTTTTTGAGCTTTTAGGACTTCAGGGTATTACAACATCCGGGCGAAGCATCACGCTTCCGGCACCTCTTTCCGATATAAACGGAGCGATAGCTATGGGCGTTACATCCTATCTTATAATACTATCAGGCGGAATACTCGGCAATGGATTTAAAGGAGTACTCAGTACACTTAAAGAGTTTTCACTGCCTATATCAATGAGCTTTCGTCTTTTCGGAGCACTGCTCAGCGGTTTGTTGGTTACAGAGCTTGTGTATTATTATGTGGGGCTGAGTTTTGCTTTGCCGGTGGTTGTAGGCGTTATGTTTACGGCGCTTCACGCACTGATACAAACCTATGTTTTAACTATGCTTACTGCGGTTTTCTATGGAGAGGTTTCCGAGAAAACCCCTAAAAAAGAAAAAATCAAAACCAAAAAACGGAGGAAACAAATATGAAAACGATAGTGAGAATTTTGGCAGTAGCGGCAATAATGCTTTTGGTATTTGCCATGTTTACGGGTACAGTATGCTTTGCTGATGGTGAGCAGACCGCTGAAACTACCCAGTCGGTAGAGGAAAACGGAAGCTCGACTACTTCGAGCAAGGCTATAGCGGCAGCTGTCTGCGTTGCGGTAGTTGCGGCGGCAGGTGCTATCAGTATGGGATTTGCTATAGCAAAATCGGCGGATGGTATATCCCGTCAGCCCGAAGCGGAAAGCAAAATAAGAACAGCGCTTATGCTCGGTCTTGTATTTATAGAAACCGCGATTATCTATGCTTTGATAGTGGCAATACTTATCATATTTGTACTGTAAGGCGGTATTTTTATGTCACTTCCACTTAATATTAATTTTCAGCAGATACTTTTGCATATGTTCAATCTCTGCCTGCTTTTCGGCGGATTGTATTTACTGTTGTATAAGCCGGTAAAAAGGTTTATGGATGATAGGGCTGCTAAGTATAAGTCTGTTGATGATGCGGCAAAAGAAAAGCTTTTAAAGGCTCAAGAAGCCGAAACCCTTGCTGAGCATAGGCTAAAAGACTGTGAAATAAAGATTGAACAGGATATGGCTAAGTCTCGCGCGGATGCAGAGGCGGAAGCCGAAAGCATAATTAAAGATGCAAATAATACGAGAAAACAGATTTTGGCGGCGGCTGAGGATGCGGCTCTTCGAGAGAAAAACCGTATGATAAACGATGCACGCGAAGAAATAGCAGAGCTTGCCGTTAAGGCGGCTGAAAAAGTTATAGCCGAAAAAAAGGTGAAATCAGATGATTGATAAGCGCGCAAGAGAGCGCCTTAATGAGTTGCGCGGCGTACTCGTAGGCCTCGCTTCAAGCGAGGGCGATATGCTGCAACTTATGCGTGAAGCGATAGAAAATTGGGAACCATCGGATGAATTTTCCGTTCGCGGCACCGTTTTGAGCGTTGGTGACGGTATTGCTTCCGTAAAGGGACTTGATAATGTTCGTTACGGCGAAATTCTTATATTTTCAGGCGGCATTCGCGGTATGGTTGAGGAGCTGAAACGCGATTATGTCAGTTGCATAATTTTCGGTGATGACGACCAGATTACCGAGGGCAGTAGTGTAAAAAGAACGGGAAAAACTGCCGGAATACCGGTGGGCGAAGGTTTTTTAGGCCGCGTAGTGGATGCCCTCGGAACTCCTATTGACGGTAAGGGAAAAATCGACGCTCACGGCTATATGCCCATTGAAGCTCCGGCACCGCAGATAATAGAGCGGCAGTCGGTAAGCGATCCTATGCAAACGGGAATTTTGTGCATAGATTCGATGTTTCCTATCGGCAAAGGTCAGCGTGAGCTTATAATAGGCGACCGTCAGACCGGGAAAACCGCCATAGCGGTTGATACTATCCTTAATCAAAAGGGTAAGGATGTAATTTGTATTTATGTGGCTATCGGACAAAAGTCTTCAAGCGTTGCCCAGATTTGTGCTACTTTAAAAGAAAACGGCGCGGATAAATATACCGTGGTGGTAAATTCTTCTGCAAGCGATTCGCCTTCTTTACAGTATATAGCGCCGTATGCCGGATGCGCTCTTGCAGAGTATTTTATGTATTCCGGGCGCGATGTGCTGATAGTTTATGACGACCTTTCAAAGCACGCCATAGCTTACAGAACATTAAGCCTTCTTCTCGAGCGTTCCCCCGGCAGAGAGGCTTATCCCGGAGATGTATTTTATCTTCATTCACGCCTTTTAGAGCGTTCCGCAAGGCTTTCGGATAAATTGGGCGGCGGAAGTATGACCGCGCTTCCTATCGTTGAAACCCAGGCGGGAGATGTGTCGGCTTATATACCTACCAACATCATTTCTATAACCGACGGTCAGATTTTCCTCGAAAGCGAGTTGTTTTTTGAGGGACAAAGACCGGCTGTAAATATCGGTCTGTCTGTTTCCCGTGTCGGCGGCGCGGCACAGACTGCGGCACTTAAAAAAGCAAGCGGGGGACTAAGACTCACGCTGGCTCAGTATAAAGAAATAGAGGTATTTAATCAGTTTTCAAGCGAGCTTGACGAGGCAACTGCAAAGCGCCTTCGCCACGGAAAAAATCTGTTGTCCCTTTTAAAACAGGATCAGTATAAACCTCTGAAACAGTACGAACAGGTAGTATTGCTTATTGCCGCTATGGCGAATGTTTTTGATGAGGTCGAAGAAAATGAAGTAGACGCTTTTAAATACAAGGTGCTCGATTATGTGAGTAAGAAACTTGATGATGTATGCACAACTCTTGAAAAAAGCGGTAAGTTCAGCGACATAGATAAACAACGCATAATCGATGCCGCGAAAGAGTGCGTATCAAAGGTGCAGTGATGGCAAACGCAAGAGAAATTAAGGACCGCATAAAAAGCGTAACGGATACTAAAAAAATCGCCTCGGCTATGTATCTTATTTCTTCAACAAAGATGCGTAAAGCAAAAGCGGCGCTTGACGGTACAAGGCCTTACTTTTCAGCCCTCAGGCTCGAAATAGGCAGAATTTTTGGATATTTCGAGAATATAGAAAGCCGGTATTTTTATGCGAAGGATTATAAAAGTGCAATAGATAAACCGGATGCCTGCCTTGTAATTACAGCTGATAAGGGACTATCCGGCGCATATAATCAGAATGTAATAAAAGAAACGCAGAAACTGCTTTCTATCAATAAAGATACCAAGCTCTTTGTTGTGGGTGAATACGGCAGGCAGTATTTTTTGCGTCATAATATACCGATAGAGCAATCGTTTATTTATACCGCGCAAAATCCCACTATGCAAAGAGCGAGGGAGATTTGCAGAACTCTTCTCGACCTTTATAAAAGCGGTACCGCGGATGAAATTTATGTGGTTTATACCGATTTGCAAAAGGATATAAATCAATCGGTTCAAACGGTGCGCCTTTTGCCGCTTGAAAGAAAATATTTTACCGATTACGGTAGTGCCGATAAAGCCGGATATGAGTTCTGGCCGGATGCAAAAAAGGTGCTTCACAGTATAGTTCCGGCGTTTTTAACGGGATTTATTTACAGCGCGCTCGTTGATAGCTTTTGCAGTGAGCAAAATGCAAGAATGATTGCAATGAGTAACGCAAGTGATAACGCGGATGAAATAATTGAACGGTTATCACTTCAATATAACAGATTAAGGCAAGCCGATATAACCCGGCAGATAACAGAGGTATCATCAGGCGCGAAGGCGCAGGCAAGAAAGAGGAAAGCGAGGGCGGAAAGAAATGAACAAAGGCATAATAGTTGAAATTTCGGGCCCGGTAGTGGATTGTGAATTCACAGGGGGCCCTATACCTAAAATCAAAACAGCCCTTAAAGTTAAAACCGATTTATCGGTAAAAACCTTAGAGGTTGCCGAGCATATGGGCGGCGGCATTGTAAGGTGCCTTGTACTTTCGGATTCTCTCGGTCTTGCGAGAGGTATGGAGGTTGAAAACACCGGAGAGAGTATTACCGTACCGGTGGGAGAAAACACGCTCGGCAGAATGTTTAATGTGTTAGGTGATACAATAGACGGCGGCAGTTCACTTCCCGAAGACACTCCGAAGCTGCCAATACACAGAAAACCTCCGAGGTTTGAAGAACAGCAACCATCTGCTGAAATCCTTGAAACCGGAATTAAGGTAATAGACCTGTTAGAGCCCTATGCAAAGGGTGGTAAAATAGGACTTTTCGGCGGCGCGGGCGTTGGTAAAACCGTGCTGATACAGGAGCTTATTCACAATGTTGCTATGGAGCACGGCGGATACTCGGTGTTTGCGGGTGTAGGCGAGCGAAATCGTGAGGGTAACGACCTTTGGACAGAGATGAACGAAAGCGGTGTATCAAATAAAACCGCATTGGTTTTCGGACAGATGAATGAGTCGCCCGGCGTGCGTATGAGGGTTGCTCTTACAGGTCTTACTATGGCGGAATATTTTCGCGATAAGCAGAAAAAGGATGTTCTTTTGTTTATAGATAATATTTTCCGCTTTGTGCAGGCGGGAAGCGAGGTTTCAACACTGCTTGGGCGTATGCCGTCAGCCGTTGGATATCAGCCTACATTAGCGGCGGAAATGGGCGAACTGCAAGAGCGTATAACATCCACAAAGCGCGGTTCTGTAACCTCTGTTCAGGCGGTATATGTTCCGGCTGACGATCTCACCGATCCGGCTCCGGCAACCACATTTACTCACCTTGACGCTACAACGGTCCTCTCCCGAAAAATTGCCGAACAGGGTATATATCCGGCGGTGGATCCTTTGCAGTCAACCTCGAGAATACTCTCGGCTAAGGTTTTAGGTGAGGAACATTATAATGTGGCTCGCAGAGTTCAGGAAATTTTACAAAAGTATAATGAGCTTCAGGATATTATTGCTATTCTCGGTATGGAGGAATTAAGCGATTCCGATAAAAAAACCGTGCTTCGCGCCCGTAAAATACAGAGGTTTTTATCGCAACCTATGTTTGTTGCGGAAAAATTTACCGGTGCGCCTGGCGCTTATGTACCGCTTAAGGAAACGGTACGGGGTTTCAGAAAAATTGTTGACGGTGATATGGACGATTACCCCGAAGAGGCATTTTTCGGTGTGGGCACCATTGATGAGGTAATAAAGAAAGCGGAGGAGATTTCGTGAATACTTTTACTTGTCATATACTCGCCGCCGATAAGGTGCTTTATGAGGGAGAATGTGAGTCACTGGTAATTCCTACGCCTTGGGGGCAGTACGGCATACTCGCCCATCACACAAAGGCGATATGTGCGATAGTGGCAGGAACTATGACATACCGGGTACCCGGCGGAGAAAATCAGTATGCCGCCGTGTCTGACGGACTTGTTAAAATCGATAATAACGATGTGCTGATTCTTGTTGATACGGCCGAGCGCCCGGAGGAGATAGATATAAATAAGGCGCGCCTTGCGGCAGATGAGGCACGCGAGGCACTTTTGCAAAAAAGAAGCGTTCGTGAGTACCGCGAAGCTCAGGCAACACTTGCACGGGCGTTATCGAGAATGGATGTTCATAAAAAGAATTTCGAATAGAAAAAACCTTTCCGAAAGTTAAGTCGGAAAGGTTTTTTGTTGCTTTTGTTGTGGTTTTAGGATAAAATAAGCTAAAAGGAAGGCGGTGATACGGTGATTGAGACAAATGAGCAAAGGCTTGCTTGCCTTAAATTAAAAGCAAATAAATTGCCTAAAACTCCCGGCGTTTATATTATGCGAAACAGTGCCGGAGAGATAATATATGTCGGCAAAGCGAAGGCGCTTAAAAACCGTGTCACTCAGTATTTCGGCAGCGGTAGCGGACATAACGAAAAGGTAAAAAAAATGGTGTCCTTAGTGCAGGATTTTGATTTTGTTTTGTGTGACAGTGAGTTTGAAGCGCTGATCCTTGAAAACTCCCTTATAAAGCAAAATCAACCTAAGTATAATATACTGCTCAAAGACGATAAGGGCTATCATTATATAAAAATAACGGCTGATAAATGGCGTAAGATTACTACCAGTAAAGATACCTCCGACCGCCGCGCTCAGTATATAGGTCCCTATTATTCCGGATATGTTGTAAAAGATACGGTGGATGAGGCAATAAAGATATTCCGCTTGCCGGACTGTAACCGTTCGTTTGATAAACCGTCAAAACCCTGTTTAAACTTCCATATAGGCAGATGCGAAGCGCCATGCAGGGGTAAAATAGCACTTGAAGAGTATAACGAAGCTATCAACTCCGCCATATCGTTTATTAAAAACGGTCTTGATGACGATACTGTAAAAAAACTCGAAAGCAAAATGCTTGAAGCGGCTGAAAATCTTAACTTTGAATATGCCGCAAAGCTTCGCGATAGAATAAACGCCATTAAAAAGCTGTCGGAAAAGCAAAAGGTTGTTATGTGCACATATCCCTCTCAGGATGTGTTTTCGGTTGTTTTCGGCGCTGATTTATGTTGCGTTGGAGTTTTGATTTTCAGAAACAGCCGCCTTACCGATAAAAAGGTGTTTTTCGTTGACGGCAATTATACAAAGGATGAACTTTACAGTGAGTTTTTGTGCCGTTATTATGCGGACGAAAAGGATTTCCCCCGCAGAATACTGCTTGACTGTGATATATCCGAAAGCGCCCTTATAGCAGAGCTTATCGGTAATGCCTCCGGCAGAAAGGTTGAAATTTTACACCCTGAGCGGGGAGAGCAAAAAAGCCTTGTCGATATGTGCTCGCAAAATGCGGCTGAAAATCTGGCTTTAAGGCTTAATCGCACTGGCTCGCAAACGGCGGTGCTAAGCTCCCTTCAAGAGCTTTTAGGGCTTGGAGTCACTCCGGAGGTTATAGAGGCTTATGATATTTCCAATACCGCGGGGGATGAAAATGTTGCCGGTATGGTGGTGTTTTCCGGCGGAAAGCCCGATAAAAAGCATTATAAGCATTTTAAAATAAAAGGCTTTTCAGGTCAGGATGATTACCGCTCTATGGCAGAGGTGTTAGACCGGCGCTTTTCGGAATATGAAAAGGGTACAGACGAGGGCTTTTCACGCCTTCCCGACCTTATTTTGCTTGACGGCGCCTCAGGGCAGATTTCTGCGGTTTTGCCCGTTATGAAGGCGCATAATATAAATGTTCCGATATTCGGTATGGTAAAAGACGGTAAGCATAGAACACGCGCTATTGCCACAACAGGTGAGGATATTGAGATAAAGGGCAACCGTAGGCTTTTCGCTTTTATAACCACCATTCAGGACGAAGTGCATAGGTTTGCGATAAGCTACCACCGCAAAAAGAGAAGTCAAAAAATGCTCGGTTCAACGCTTACGGAAATTGCCGGTGTAGGTGATAAAACCGCTGCGGCGCTTATAAAGCATTTTAGAACGATATCGGCGATAAAATCCGCAAATATTGACGAGCTTTCCGCAGTAAAAGGTGTAAAAGTAAGCACGGCGCAAAACATAGTGAATTATTTTGCGGATAAATAACTATTGCCAAAACGTTAAATTGTTGGTAGAATATAGAAAAAGAAAAGGAGAGTTTATATGTCTGCTTATCAACTTGAAAATGTAAAATCAGGCGATATAGTTGCGATTATGCACACAAATGCCGGTGATATTAAAATAAGGCTTTTTAAGGAAAAGGCTCCGAAGACGGTTGAAAACTTCGTGACTCACTCTGAAAACGGCTATTATAACGGCATAGTTTTTCACAGAGTAATTAAGAATTTTATGATACAAGGCGGTGATCCTACAGCTACCGGTATGGGGGGCGAGTCTATATGGGGAAAGAGCTTTGAGGATGAGTTTGACCCTGAACTTCATAACCTTCGCGGCGCACTCTCAATGGCAAACGCCGGACCGGGGACTAACGGCAGTCAGTTTTTTATTGTTCAGGCAAAAAGCGTGCCGGCAAATATGATTTCTCAAATGGAAGATATGGGCGGCAGAGGCTTTCCGGAGGAAATAGTTGAGGCGTATAAGTCACTTGGCGGAACGCCGTGGCTTGATTTTCGCCACACTGTTTTCGGTCAGGTGATTGAGGGTATGGATACGGTGGATAAAATTGCCGAAACCCCGGTGGGCGCAAACGATAAGCCCGTTGATGATGTCATTATAAATTCCATTGAAATACAAAATATTTAAGGAGTGTTATTATGAAAGGAATAGTTCTTGCAGGCGGTAGCGGAACACGGCTTTATCCTCTTACTATGGTAACCTCAAAACAGCTTTTACCGGTTTATGATAAGCCGATGATTTATTATCCGCTGTCAACATTGATGCGCGCAGGTATAAGGGATATACTTATTATTTCAACCCCGGTTGATCTTCCTAATTTTGAGCGCCTTTTAGGTGACGGTTCAAGATACGGAATAAACCTCTCTTATGCTGTTCAGCCGTCTCCTGACGGTCTGGCGCAGGCATTTTTGATCGGTGAAGATTTTATTGCCGGTGACAGTTGTGCTATGGTGCTCGGTGATAATATTTTTTACGGCAGCGGGCTTAAAGCACATTTGCGTGAAGCGGCAGCAAGAGAAAACGGAGCTACTGTTTTCGGCTATTATGTAGATGATCCGGAGCGGTTTGGCATTGTTGAATTTGATAAAAACGGTAGGGCAATATCCATTGAAGAAAAGCCGGAGCATCCGAAATCAAATTACTGTGTAACAGGTCTTTATTTTTACGATAAGCGCGTAGTTGATTTTGCAAAGCAGATCAAACCTTCGGCTCGCGGCGAGCTTGAAATTACCGATCTTAACCGTATGTACCTTGAAGAGGGAACGCTAAATGTTATAACGCTCGGTCACGGATATGCCTGGCTCGATACGGGCACTATGGATGCGCTTAGTGAAGCAAGTGAATTTGTAAAGGTCGTAGAAAATCGTCAGGGCATCCAGATTTCCGCTATTGAAGAAATAGCCTATGTCAATGGTTGGATAGATAAAGAAAAGCTTATTGAGTCAGCTCAGCGTTATGGTAAGTCACCTTACGGCGAGCATCTTAAAAATGTTGCTGACGGTAAGTTTATCTACTAAGTTTTAAGTAGTAAAAATTCCACTGAGTTTTTTAAGAAAATTCAGTGGAATTTTTTGTAGAATTTTTTTGTTTAAATTTGTATAAAAAAGAGAAAAATTTGTTCGGATTTAATTAACATAATTCTTCATTCATTTTATTTATGCATAAAAAAGAATTACACATTTCAACCGAGTTATCCACCGTTTTTTAGTCGAAAAACCGCGAAAAATGCCATTTCGACCATTTGAAATGTTAATTACGCGGTGGATAAAGTGGATAACTTTTAAGGTTGTTTTAGTTTACATAATCACAAAAAATGCAATTTTTTTGGGTGATTACAGCAGTATGTAAAGCAGCGCTAAAAGGAGCATTCTGTCACTTTTTTCGGAAGCTAAAATAAGCACAAGACCCAGTATTAACGCAATATCGGAATCAATGTTTAAATTGCTTATACCAGGTATGCGGAGATCCGATAAGAAAGATGCATTTTTTGTGTCGTTTCCGCCTTTTTCCTGTTGGTGTTGTTTAAAAGTTGGACTATATTCACTTTGCCGGTATTTTGACAGCTCATGCATTTTTCTCATCCGCTCTGCCGCGCGCTGTTTTTCCGCGTTTAAGCTGCCATTTAAGGACTCATCCATTAAATCACCCTAAATCAAGTATTCCGGTTTCCTTTAATAGAGGTAACATTTCAATTAGTTTCAGTAGTTTTATTGCCGAGTCGACCTTTGCGCGGCGTTTTCCGCTCAAATGCGGCTTTAAAGCCAAAAGAAGCTTTGTTCTGTTGTCATTCCCGGTAGTATCCATAGCCTTGATAATATTCATAATTTGCCCCATATCTGCAAAATCTGACGGTGATGTGGAATTATGACTTTCAGATTTATTATTATTTTTACTATCTTCGCTATCTTCCCCTAAAAGACTTTCTGCCATAATGCGTACCTTTTTCATGCTTTCCGGATCATTTAATATTTCCTCAAGTTTGATATTCAAATCATCCATTACTTTATTTACCTGAAAGCTTTCTGATTATTTCTTTTGCTTCATCCGAGTTTAGTATTTTTTCTACTTCACTTTTGTTTCCTAAGGCGCTTTTTAGACTCTTTTTTTCCTCGTCGCTCAAACTCCCTACAAGCCCTGAAATATCGCCCTTTTCAGCCTGATTAATTGAATTTTGGTTGATTTTTTTACCTTTAGCGTTTAAAATTGCATTTAAGAGCTTTTGCCTGTCGATATTTAAGTTTTTACCCATATATTGATCCCCCAAAGGTGTTTTATATTATTATATGTATGAGTCTTAAGAGGTGTTTATGAGATTAGTTGTTATTTCCGATACGCACGGCAGATCTTCGATGATCAGTAGGATTTTATACCGCGAAAATGAGGCAAAAGAGGTTTTTTTCTTAGGCGATGTTGTAGGTGATGCAGAAGAAGTTATGCCGGAGTTCCCCGATAGAAATTTCCATATAGTTCGAGGAAACTGTGATTATTTTTGCGAGTATCCTACTTTTGATATTGTAGAGTACAAAGGCGCTACCGTTTATTTTACTCATGGTCATAAACATTTTGTAAAATCCGGCACGGATAATATTTTAGCCGCCGCAAAGGGTGTAGGCGCTGATATTGTGCTTTACGGGCATACACATGTTCCGTCTGTGGAGTACAAAGACGGAATATATCTTATAAACGGCGGATCCCCTGTATTGCCTCGGGGCGGTAACCCCGGTTATGCTGTTATAGACATAACTGAAAGCGGTATTCTGCCCACAATAAAATGTGTATAAAAACTTGACAGTCAGCTTATATAGTGGTAATATTATTAAGATGAGTTGGTCTTGTCTTTAAGTTTTAAGAGGCGGTACCTTTAAAACTTAAGAAATTACTTCTGTCACGGGGAATAACAGCGGTCCCCGGCGGATATTTATAAAAAATATTGTTTTATACCCGCAAAACCGCTTTAATTATATAAGGAGGGACATTTTATGCCACCAATCAAATTCGGATTAATTGAATTTTTGATTTTCGGCGCTGTTTGTTTGGCGCTTGCCATAATAGGTTTCTTTTTAGGCTCAGCTTTTCGTCGTCGCTCGGCGGAAAAAACTATTGGTTCTGCTGAAGAAGAAGCCAAGCGTATTTTAAATGACGCTATGAAAACTGCCGAAACCAGAAAAAAAGAAACTTTGCTTGAAGCGAAGGAGGAAATCCATCAGCTCCGTCAGGATACCGAGCGTGATCTTAGAGAAAGGCGTTCTGAGGTTCAGCGCCAGGAGCATAGAATTCAGCAAAAAGAAGAAAGCCTTGATAGAAAATCTGATAATATTGAGGCGAAAGAGGAAAAATTAGCTCAAAGAGCAAAGGAAATTGATGCAAAGCTTGAAGAATGCGAACAGTTAAAGCGCGGTCAGCTTGAAATGCTTGAAAAAATTTCAGGTCTTTCAAAAGAGCAGGCAAAAGCCAAGCTGCTCGAGATGCTTGAAGGCGATCTTACGCATGAAAAAGCAGTTCGCATTATGGAGTTTGAGCGTCAGGTCAAAGATGATTCGGATAAGCTTGCGCGTGAGGTTTTAAGCAGAGCTATCCAGCGCTGTGCCGCAGACCACTCTTCCGAGATCACCGTATCGGTAGTACCGCTGCCTAACGATGAGATGAAAGGTAGAATTATAGGCCGTGAGGGTAGAAATATCCGTGCTATCGAAAACGCAACCGGCGTTGATCTTATTATTGATGATACACCTGAGGCAATTACAGTTTCGAGTTTTGAGCCTATACGCCGCGAGGTTGCAAGGAGAACCCTTGAAAAGCTTATATCAGACGGTAGAATTCATCCCGCAAGAATTGAGGAATCGGTAGCAAAGGCTACTGCTGAAGTCAACTCGGTAATCAAACAGGAGGGTGAACGCGCCATGATAGAATCAGGCGTACATAACCTGCATCCTGAGCTTGTTAAGTTGCTTGGCAGACTCCATTATCGTACAAGTTACGGTCAAAATGTACTTAATCATTCACTGGAGGTTTGCCATATTGCAGGACTTCTCGCTGCCGAGCTTGGTGCTGATGTGACATTGGCAAAGCGCGCCGGTCTTTTACATGATATCGGTAAAGCTATCGACCATGAGCAGGAAGGTTCACATATTCAGCTTGGCGTTGAAGCGGCTAAGAAATATAAGGAGAGCGAAGCGGTTATCCATGCTATCCATGCTCACCATGGTGATATTGAGGCAAAAACTGTTGTAGCCTTTATTGTTCAGGCGGCGGATGCCATATCAGCGGCTCGTCCGGGTGCAAGGCGTGAAAACATCGAAAACTACATTAAGCGTCTTGAAAAGCTTGAAGAAATTGCAAACTCCTTTAAGGGTGTTGAGGGCTCTTATGCTATACAGGCAGGCAGAGAAATCAGAATTTTAGTTAAGCCTGAGGTGGTAAGCGATGATAATATGGTAATTATGGCGCATGATATTGCCCAGAAAATCGAGAATGAGCTTGAGTATCCGGGGCAAATTAAGGTTAATGTTATAAGAGAAAACCGCGCCGCCGATTACGCAAAATAATAATACGGTACAACACAAAAAACGGCACCTGACTGAACTACAGTCAGGTGCTATTCTTTTATAAACTCAATTATATCTTCAACCTTACAATCAAGAGTATAACAAAGCGCATCAAGCGTTTTTGTACTGATCGCTTCTCCTTTTTTTATTCTGTGTATGGTATTCGCCGAAAAACCTTGCTTAAAAATGAGATTATATTCGGTGATACCTTTTTTAAATAGCGTCTCGTAAAACGGCGCATAACTGATCATTTTTTATCCTTTTTAATCTCTTCCTGTCTCGGCAGGCCTTGTGCTATGGCGGGGAAGAGGTTTTTTGTATCCGCGGTAGGTTGAATGTCATATGTGCCAAACTTATTTACCACATCTTCGGCATCGTACACATCGCCAATCGGCGGTTTATCTGAGGATATTTTCTTATCCTTTTCGTTTTCATTTTTCATAATATCACCCGATATTATAGTGTGAAAAAAAGACTGATTTATACTCTTGATATAGGAAAATATATATGATATAATAATGTGAATATTTATTTGTAAAAGGGAGCTATAAAATGTTAGACATCAAATTCATTTGCGAAAATCCTGAAATCGTAAAGGAAAACATAAGGAAAAAGTTTAAGGACGATAAATTGCCGTTGGTAGACGAGTTTATTGCCTGTTACAAGGAAAAAAAGGCGGTAAATAATCGTGCAAATGAACTGCGTGCAAACCGCAATAAAATAAGTAAGCAGATAGGTGTATTGATGGCACAGGGCAAAAAGGATGAAGCCGAGGAGACTAAACGGCTTGTTACCGAGCAGGCTGAGGAGTTAAAAGCGCTTGAAGAAAAAGAAGCTGAGCTTGAAGTTAAAGTTCGCGAGCTGCAGATGAAAATACCTAATATTGTAGACAGTAGTGTTCCGGTAGGTAGGGATGACAGCGAAAATGTCGAAGTTAAACAGTATGGCGAGCAGACTGATCTCGATTTTGAGATACCTTATCATACTGATATTATGGCGCTTTTCAATGGTATAGATAAAGAGTCGGCAGGGCGAGTTGCAGGCGAGGGCTTTTATTATCTTATGGGCGATATTGCCCGTATGCACTCGGCAGTTACCGCCTATGCGCGTGACTTTATGATTGATAAAGGTTTTGTTTATCATATTCCTCCATTTATGATAAGATCAAGTGTAGTAACCGGTGTTATGAGCTTTGAGGAAATGGATTCAATGATGTATAAAATAGAGGGCGAGGATTTGTATCTTATAGGTACATCCGAGCATTCTATGATAGGCAAATTTATAGATACTATAACCGATGAAGAAAAACTGCCTTTAACGCTTACAAGCTATTCGCCCTGTTTCAGAAAAGAAAAAGGTGCTCACGGCATTGAAGAGCGCGGCATTTATCGCATACATCAGTTTGAAAAGCAGGAAATGATAGTTATCTGTAAGCCTGAGGACAGTATGAAGTGGTTTGATAAAATGTGGGGATATTCTGTAGAGCTTTTCAGAAGCCTTGATATACCTGTTCGTACACTCGAATGCTGCACAGGCGACCTTGCGGATTTAAAGGTTAAATCTTATGATGTTGAGGCGTGGAGTCCTAAACAGAAAAAGTATTTCGAGGTATGTTCCTGCTCAAATCTCGGTGACGCGCAGGCAAGAAGGCTCGGTATCAGAGTAAAGGGAGCTGACGGAAATAAGTATTTGGCGCACACCCTCAATAACACCGTTGTAGCGCCTCCTCGTATGCTTATAGCATTGCTTGAGAACAACTTGGAGTTTGACGGTGAGTATTATAGCATAAAAATACCTGAGGCACTGCGTCCGTATATGGGAGGACAGTCTAAGATAAAGGCAATTAACAAGTATATAGCAAGGTGAGCTTATGGCATATTCAAATCGGAAAATAAACAAGACGATTTCAATAATTTTAGGAATTATCGCAGCGCTTTTGGTGGCGGCGGCAGTGATAGTGGCTGTAAAACATTATTGGCCGCAAAAAGAGGATTACAGTGAGTTTAAAAACAAACCTAATGTAGTTGAAAAGCTTGCGGAAAATCCGATAAATTTTGATGCCTTGAAAGCGCAAAATGAAGATGTTTGTGCATGGATAAAGTTTGATAGTGAAGATATAGCTATTGATTACCCGATAGTCAGAGCCGGCATTGATAAGAAAGAGGACTATTACCTGCGCCGTGATCTTGAGGGTAAGTACTTTACCGGCGGTACTACATATATACAAAAAATGAATTCTACTGAGTTTGTGGATCCCTGTACCGTGGTTTACGGGCATAATATGAGAAATCTTACTATGTTTGGAACTCTTAAATATTTAAGAGACAAGGAAAGCTTTGACAGAAATAAATATTTTTATATTTATACACCGGGGCATATTTTAAAATATGCAATAAAATCCGCATTTGTATATGATGACCGGCATCTTATGTATGCTTTTGATTTCTCATCTGAAGCAGGATTTTCAGCTTTTGCTGACGAGGCGTCAGATCCAAAGTCGCTTGTAAAAAATGTAAGAGATGATGTAGAGATAAAAAGTGACAGTAAGTTAGTAGTCCTTTCCACCTGCACTAATATCGACGATGAAAGATATCTTGTAGTGGGAGTACTTACAGAGGATACAAAAACAAAATAAGATTTTTTAAAGTCCGGAGATGATTTAAATTATAATCAGTGATTCTTTGAACCGAAAAAATATGTTTGCGATGACTTTATTTGCAATTTTTGCGGTCGCCGTACTTGCTGTAGGCACTTTTTACGAGTGGGTTTCATGCGCTCTTTGCATAATGCTTATATTGTGGTTGCTTTTTAAGCTTAAATCGGCAAAAAGCGTGACATTTAAGTTTAATTTAACCTCTGTGGCTTGCGCTCTTGTTGCTATATGTTATGCATTGAGTGCATTTTGGGCTGTAGATAAGGGAATGGCAGTTATAGGATTTTTCAAATTCTTGCCTATACCGTTATTCCTTCTATGCCTGTATTTTGAGCCTCAAACGGAAGATGTAATCAAGCGAGCCCTGCCTTTTTTATCGGCGGTCATTGTGATCATAACATCGGTGCTTATGCAAATCCCGGCACTTAAAAGCTATTTTTCGGTTGCCGGCAGACTTGCGGGCACATTCGAATACCCGAACACATTCGCATTATTGTTACTGGTTGCAGAATTACTGACATTTGATTTAAATACAAATAAGTATTTAAAAGCGGCTCTTTTTGCCGTGCTTATTTTCGGAATACTCTATACCGGAAGCCGTACCGTGCTTATTCTGGCGGTAGCGGCAAATCTTGTGATGATAATTTCTAAAATCAAGTTTTCCAAAAAAACTGCGATTATATCCATTATTGCTTTTTTGGCTGCGGTAGGCTTGGCAGTAGCATTAGCGCTTGCCGGGATTTCTCCTTTTAACAGAATACTTACAATCAATTTCGGCGCAAGTACCTTTGTAGGTCGTCTGCTTTATTTTAAGGATGCGTTTCCTATAATACTTAAACATCCTTTTGGCCTTGGCTATCTTGGATATTTTTATACGCAGACCACATTTCAAACCGGTGTATATTCCGTAAAATTTATACATAATGACATTATGCAGTTATGCCTCGATATAGGCTGGATCCCGGCGGTAATGCTTATTGCGGCGGTTTTTAAATCATTATTTTCAAAGGGTACAAGCCTTC
This sequence comes from Oscillospiraceae bacterium, assembly GCA_902766755.1. GTDB lineage: Bacteria > Bacillota > Clostridia > Oscillospirales > Acutalibacteraceae > UBA737. The sequence continues at coordinate 19,779 of CACXEV010000061.1, forward strand.
AAAACCGGGTAATACTCTCTGTTATGTTTTTGCACATTTTATTTGATTTTGATTTGCAGTTCATAGCCGTATTTATGCTTTTTATTATCTTTTTAAAGAGGGATGACGGCAGAGAAATAGCAATTAAAAACCGAGATATGGGTTTCAACAGTGCTATGGCTGTTTTGTGTGCTGTATCGCTGTATTTTTCGGTAGCTTTGGCACTTTATTCTTTCGGTAAAACGAAAGCGGCAGACAATATGTATAAGTTTAACACCGATAATAAAATCAAGATGCTTATTTCGATGAACAGAGCTGAAGGCTTTAAGCAAATTGCCGATAGGATAATAGATCAAAATCCGTATGTTTATATAGCTTATGCCGAAAAGGCACGCGCCGCTTACAAGGAAGGAAACTTCACAGAGCTTATAAAGTATAAAAATCAAGTCTTTGAATATGCGCCTTTAGTTTATGATGAGTATGAAGAATACTGTTATATGCTGATAAACGGTGTAACGCTTTATAATGACGCGGGGGACAGTAAGAGTGCCGAAATATGTAAAAAGCAGCTGATTGCTACAAAAGAAAAATTTGAGGATAATTTTTCGAAGGTCAGCGAGCTTGGTATGAAGATAAATGATAAGCCCGAAACAAAATTCCCCGATGATATTGAAGATTACATAAAAAAGCTTAATGAAGAATAATATGTCCGAAAAAATATTCCGGCGATAAACGGGCTGTTATATAATAAGGAGGCATTCAAATGGTTAAAAAAGCGAAAAAACTTTTGGCGGTGATACTGTCGGCAATTCTGATCTTATCGGTTGTGCCGTTATCGGTGTTTACTGCCGCCGCGGAGAGTGTAACAGGGTACATATCTGCTCCGCTGTTAAGTCTTGGCGTTACTACTAATGTATCCTATGACGGTACCGAAACATCCGGTGCTTTCAGATTTTGCCCGGATAGTAGCGGGGTTTATATTTTAAATTCAAAAGGTTATTTGGATACATATGTAAGAGTTCTCGATGAAAACGGTAATCAAATAGGCTATAATGATGACGGCGGTCAAAACAACAATTTTCAGCTTGATTTAAATCTTGAAAGCGGAAAGAGCTATTATTTGTTAACAAGGTTATGTAACGCTTCGAGCTCGGGAAATTATGAAATAATCATAACCGAAACCCCGGTAGAGCGAATTGAAGTTGAAGATATTTCTGTTATTGAGGGTACTTCGGGGTATTACAGTGGTTATTGGGACGACAGTGAGTATGTCGAATATTGGCGCTATAGTTATTCTTATCCTGCCTTTACGATTTATTTTAAAGATAAAACCAGTAAAACTGTAGAAAAAGGCAGTGGCGGAACTGAAATAGACGGTACCCGGTACTATCTTAGTACAACAGACAATCAAAGTTATGACAATCAGTGGACTGTAGGCAACAGTTATACGGTCGACTGTACCTTTATTGGTGTAAGCAGTAGCTTTAATGTAAACATAACCGAAAACCCGGTAGAAAGAATAGAAGTTGAAGATATTTCTATTATTGAGGGCACTTCGGGGTATTATAACAGTGGCTGGAATGGTAGTGAGAATGTCGAATATTGGCGCTATTATTCTCCTAATCCCGCCTTTACGATTTATTTTAAAGATAAAACCAGTAAGACGGTAGGAAGAGGCAATAGCGGAACTGATATAGACGGTACCTGGTACTATCTTAGTACAACAGACAATCAAAGTTATGACAACCAGTGGACAGTAGGCAATAGTTATACGGTTGACTGTACCTTTATGGGTGTAAGC
>CACXEV010000062.1 GCA_902766755.1 Oscillospiraceae bacterium
AGCTTACATACACCACTGCCTGCAATATCACCCGATTCACGAATAGGAGCAATAGCTCCTACAGTTCTCGCATCGGTCAAAGATAATTCTACCTGGTCAGCCGAGCGGCATGGTCCTAAAATAGAAGCCTTTAATGAGCCTTTTTCACCAACTATAGTAACCTTTTCTTCACAAGCGAACTGACCGGGTTGTGAAAGGTCCTTTTTATTGGTGAGCTGATGTCCCTTGCCGAAGAGAATTTCAAGGGTTTCCTTTGTAACATGCACATGGCGTGCAGATACTTCAACTAATACTTCTTTTTTCATTATGATACTTCCTTTTTATATCTTGCATCAGCAAGAGTTAATTACTTTTTAAGTGCTATTGCCGCCTTTGCCTTTTGGGCGATATCTTTAGCCCTGAGGCCAAAAACATCCAAAAGCTCACCGGCAGGGCCGGAGAAGCCAAATCTATCATAAACACCGAGCTTTACTACCGGAACGGGACAGCTTTCACAAACCACCTCGGAAACAGCACTTCCAAGTCCGCCTATAACCGAGTGTTCCTCAGCCGTAACAATAGCGCCGGTATCCTTTGCGGCGGCAAGTACCGCTTCATTATCAAGCGGCTTAATTGTAGCCATATTGATAACTCTGGCGCTTATCCCCTCACCTTTTAATATATCGTAGGCTTTAAGCGCTTCATCAACCATAAGACCTGTTGCAATAATTGTAACATCACTGCCGTCACGAAGAATATTTGCTTTACCGATTTTAAAATAGTAACTATCATCAAAAACAACCGGAACCGCATATCTGCCAAAACGCATATAAACCGGACCGTCATGATTTATTGCCGCATAAACCGCCTTTTTTGCCTCAACCGCATCTGCCGGGTTTATTATGGTCATATTAGGCAGTGTTCTCATAATAGCAATATCTTCGAGGCACTGGTGCGTAGCGCCATCCTCACCTACGGATATACCGCCGTGTGTAGCGCCGATTATTACCGGAAGATTAGGATAGCAAATAGAGTTTCTTATCTGCTCAAAGGCTCTGCCTGAAGCAAACATTGCGAAAGAGCTTACAAAAACTCTCTTACCCGTTGCAGCAATACCGGCAGCTATACTCATCATATTCTGCTCGGCAATACCGCAATTATAAAATCTATCAGGGAATGCCTCTTTGAATTTGCCTGTCTGCGTTGCTGCGGCAAGATCGGCATCCATAACCAAAAAATCGTCTCTTTTATTTCCAAGTTCAACCAGTGCCTCTCCGTAACCGGCACGGGTTGCAACAGTTTTTACATCTGCCATTTTTCTTTTTTCCCCCTTAAAATGCCTTAAGCGCGGTTTCAAGCTCTTTTACCGCTATGCTATACTGCTCATCATTAGGCGCCTTACCATGCCAACCGACATTATTTTCCATAAAGGAGACACCCTTTCCTTTTACCGTATTTGCAATAATTGCAACAGGTTTATCCGAGCGTTTTGCTTTATCGAGGGCACTTTCAATTTGTTCAAAATCGTGACCGTTGATTTCTATGACTTCCCAGCCAAAAGCCTCAAACTTTTTATCAACCGGTCGGGCGGAATTAACTTCATCAATAGTACCGTCAATCTGAAGTCCGTTTATATCAATAAACGCTATAAGATTAGAAAGTTTTTTGTTTGCCGCAAACATTGCCGCTTCCCAAACCTGACCTTCTTCTATTTCACCGTCGCCGAGAATAGTATAAACACGATAATTATCACCAAAATGTTTGGAGGACAGTGCCATACCTACAGCAGTAGATATTCCCTGACCGAGCGAGCCTGTTGACATATCAACGCCGGGGGTTTTATTCATATCCGGATGTCCCTGCAAGAAGGAGCCTACATGACGGAGGTTAAACATTTCCTCAGGGCTGAAGTATCCTCTCTCCGCAAGCGTGGCATAAAGCGCCGGTGCCGCATGACCTTTTGATAAAACAAATCTATCACGATTTGGGTCTTTCGGATTTTTAGGGTCTATATTCATTTCCTTAAAGTACAGATATGTCAGAATATCCGCACAGGAGAGTGAACCACCAGGATGCCCCGATTTTGCGGCATGAACACCGTGAATAATGCTTAATCTGATTTTACATGCCGTCTTTTCAAAACTTAGTTTTGTTTGCTTGTCCATTTTTAAAAATCCCCTCTAAATATTCTATAAAATCAGCCACTGCTCCATCTTTAACGCTACCGGTAACTACTTCAGCCTGAGCTTTAATATCCTCAGGCGATTCAAGCGGTACCGCTCCGATATCAGCCGCCTTGATCATTTCAACATCGTTATAATAATCGCCGATTGCAAAAAAACCGCCGTTTCTGATCTTTAATATTCCTAACAGTTCATTTAATGCAGATGCTTTTGAAACTCCCTTTGGTATCTGCTCAAAATAATTCTGTTTAACTCCGCCTATAAAAGCGCTGGTTTTATAAAAAACACATTCGTTCTCATAGTCTTTTGAAATCCCGGAAACCGTTTTAGTCTGTTCTTCGTTTTCGAGAAAATATATAACTTTATTTATATCGCGATTTACAGCCTCACTTGCGCTTACATACCGAGGCACCATACTTTCATAACGCTCGTGAAGCTCTGAAGCCGGACTGCTCGACGGCACCAAAACACTGTCTGCCGTATGCAATTCAACCCCTATTTTAACCGACTCTATAACCCTATTTACCATAAAAAGTGTTTTACGAGGCAACAGTTTTTCGGTAATGCATTTTTTTGCTTTAAAATCATATATAACGCAACCGTTTGACAAAACAGACGGTGATATACAATCTATTTTAGAAGTTATATCCTTCAAAGCTAAAGAAGTTCTGCCGGTGGAAAGGGAAAACTTGCCGCCTTCTCTTACAAAATCCTTTATCTTTTCTATATTTCTCTCCGGCAAAATTTCATCATATAAAAGAGTACCGTCTATATCACAAGCTAAAAGGCAGCCGTCAAATATTCCCATTTTTACGACATACCTCCAAAAAGCTTATAAAATAATCAGGCAAATCACTTTGAAATTCCAAATATTTACCTGTTCGCGGATGAATAAATCCCAATTTCCTTGCGTGCAGGCACTGACCGTTAAGACTCTTTATAACCTTTTTAGGTCCGTATACCGCGTCGCCTGCCAAAGGATGACCTATATAAGACATATGAACCCTTATTTGATGCGTTCTGCCGGTTTCAAGGCGGCATCTGATATGTGTAAACCCGCCAAATCGCTCTAACACTTTATAATGAGTTACCGCGCTTTTAGAGTTTCTATTAGTAACAGCCATTTGTTTGCGCTTTATAGGATGTCTGCCAATAGGTGCATCAACTACACCGTCATCGCTTTTTATGTTACCGTAAACCACAGCTTCATATTCTCGGGTAAGACTATGTTCTTTTATTTGAGATGCCAAAACATTGTGAGCATCATCATTTTTTGCTACCAAAAGTAATCCGCTGGTATCCTTATCAATCCTATGAAGTATGCCCGGTCTTAAAACTCCGCCTATTCCGGAAAGACTGTCACCGCAATGATAAAGCACAGCGTTTACAAGCGTATTTTCATAATTGCCTGCCGCCGGATGAACAACCATACCTTTAGGCTTGTTAACAACCAAAAGATCTTCATCCTCATAAACTATATCTAAAGGAATATCCTGCGGTTTTACACTATAAGGCTGAGCTTCGGGAATATCTACGCCTACAATGTCGTTTAAGCTTAATTTTGAGCTTTTATCCGCCTTTTCACCGTTTATAGTCACATTACCGCTTTTTATGAGTGCGGCGGCGCGTGAACGGCTGATATTTGAAGATAAAGCCACAAAAACATCAAGTCTTATATTACCGTCACCGGAAAACTCAAATTTATTTAAGCTCATTTTTATTATCCGGCAAAATTTTGCTCATACTTCTTTTTTTAGCTTCGCGCCGCAAATCGATTATAAAATATATAATAAGCAAGAAAGCGCCTAAAACTATAGCACAATCGGCAAGATTAAACACAGGAAACTCCTGCCAAAATGTAAAATGCAGGAAGTCCACAACCGAACCGCCTCTGAAAATCCTGTCTATCATATTGCCTATACCGCCGGACAATACAAAAATCATAGCCCAGAAGAGAAGTTTATTCCTCGTTCCGTATTTTATTATAAGACATATGCAAACCAGCATAATAACCGTTGTAACGCTTATAAGAAGCCATGTGCGGTCACTGAGCATTCCCCAGGCGGCTCCGGTATTTCTTACATAAGTAATATCTATAAATTTGGGTATTAATGTGTGTGATTCAGCGAGAACATAGTTGTCATTAATAAAAAACTTCGTATATTGGTCTAACGCCACTATCGCTACTCCTGCAAGCGCCGCAAGTATATATGTTATCACTTTAATCACCTCATTTTAAAAGTATTACTCATTTTCGTCACTTATAGTGTTTATAACAAACCCTTCCGAAATATCATCCGGCTTTTCGGGAGTGATTATCTCCTCAATAATATCGGCATCGCTTTTTACCGGCTCTATATCGGGCTTTTCTCCGGAGGCAGCATCGAGTTCTTTTATAAATGCATCCTTATCGGAAAGATCATTTACATTCATATCAACCGCCGCCGCTATTTCCTCGGGATTTGTAGGAATACTATCCGGTATTTTTGAAATTAAATCAAGATGTCTTTTATATTTATCCATAATTTCCGCCTTAAAAGCTGCAGTTTCAAGCTTTAAGCGATTATAAAGAACAGACTGCTTTTCAATAGCTTTCGTGGTGGCATCCGAAATTCTGTCACGGTTCTCTTTGGCATCGTCTATGATTTTATCAAGTGCCTCGCGAGCGGCTTTGTTGCGTTCTTCTGCTTTTTTATCAAAAGCACTTGAAAGTTCCTTTTCACGCAATTTAAATCCTTCAAGATTAATCTTCGCTTCCTCAATAACAGCAGCGCTTTTTTCCTTTGCTTCGGCAATAATCTTATCAGCAAGCTTCTGAGCCTGTAACAACACGCTTTGAATACTGTTTTCGGAGGTCTTACTCTCGGAAAGCTGAGTTTCAAGTTCACTTACTTTTGCACTTAAATCACGAACCATACGTTCGTAATTCTCATAATCCGCCTCAACCTTATCGAGGAATACATCTACCTCCTCGCGGCGGTAACCGTTTACCTGCTTTGAAAAAGTAATTTCCCTTATATCCTTAGTCGTTAACATATACATCCTCCTATAAAAACTTACTGTATTTAAGAATAAGTCTGCCCTTTTTGGAATACTCATCCATAGACTCTACGGTAAATCTACCCTTACCTCTTATTGTAATACTATCACCCGAGTGTACTGATTTTGTATTCTTTTCGCATTGGATAGAATTTACGCTCACTCTGCCTTCGCCTATAAGCTCAAGCGCGTTGCTCCTCGAAGTACCGATAATTGTTGCAACCACGCAGTCAATTCGGTTGGATGCAACAGTACCGCTTAAAAAAACCTTTTCAGATACCTCCGGCAAACTATCCGGAATACCAAGTTCCGCCTTAACTCCGACAGAGCCGATTTTCCTTATTTCCGATAAGATATGTTGTGACACCGTATTGCTTACAAATACTACCGCCTGCCCCTCGCCTACTAAAATGTCGCCTACAGATTCTCTTGAAATCTTAAGCGCCATTAATGCCCCTAAAAAATCCCGATGAGAAAGGCTGTATGCTGAGGGGAAGTTGAATGTTATCCCGTCTATAGGGAAAAGCATATCTTCGTCCCACTCCGGGAAAACGCCTAAATAGCGGCGAGATGCCAAATCATATCCACCAAAAAATATATATTTAGCGGAAAATCCATTTAAAACTGAAATTGCAGATGCTGTCTCATTTTCGGTAAGAAATCCTAAAAATTTAGGTCTTCCGGTTTTTGCACATAGCGACACACAGTCACTAACCCGCGCTTTTAGCGTATCCGGTTCCATTATCAGAAATAAATTTTACTTTCATCAAAATCTTCAAGAGAAACTTCGCCTGCTACTCCTACGCCATGTGCCGCAATAAGAAATGTGTTTTTAGCAACCTTTTTCATATTACCACCGTTAGCATAGGTTACGCCGCTTAAGAAATCCACCATCCTTCGTGCAACTTCGCTTGAAGCATCCTCTAAATTAAGTACAACTGTTTTACCGGCGTTGAGATGATCCGCAACAGATGGCATATCATCAAATCTATCAGGTTTTACAAGCACTACCTGAACCTGATGCTGAGCAGTTTGCGGTGCCTTGGATTTAATTATACGAGGCTCACGCCTTGCGGGAGTTTCCTCTTTTTCTTTGTTAAGTTTTGCCTCTGTTGCCTCTTCCTCGATGATATCATTTTCTAATTCATCATCATCCGGAATAGTCATAATGTTTTTAATGTTTTCCCAAAGTCCCATTTATAAACACTCCTTATGTTTTTTATCATATATTATAATTTCTTCTTCCGAAGAGCGCCGTTCCGATCCGAACCATTGTAGCTCCGCATTCTATGGCTGTTTCAAAATCATCTGACATTCCCATTGAAAGAATGTCTATATTACTATTATCTATTGTTTGACTTCTAATGTCAACAAACAGTTTGTAAAGAAGGTCAAAATATTTAATATTTTGCTTCGGCGTTTCGCAAATAGGAGGTATTGCCATCAGTCCTCGAACACAAACACCGTCAAGCAAAGAAATTTTTTCTATGCCTTCCTTTGCATTTTCGGGCGAAAAGCCATATTTACTATCCTCGCCCCCGACATTTATCTCGACTAAAATATCACTTGTAATATTATTCTTTACAGACTGTTTGGAAATTTCTTTTGCAAGATGATAAGAATCAACCGAATGTATAAGCTCAACTTTGCCGACAATATCCTTCACCTTATTAGTCTGCAAGTGACCGATAAAGTGCTTGTGAACGGGGGAATAATCCGGGAGCTTCGACAAAAACTCCTGAACTCTGTTCTCACCTATATATTCAATTCCGCTTTCTATCGCGTGATTTATAACACTAACATCAACCGTTTTTGTTGCGGCAAGAAGCGTTATATCCTCTTCACGCTTACCGGCCTTTTTTGCCGCGTCAGCTATTTTTCTGCGTACAATGCTATAATTCTCATCAAATATTTCAACCGACGATTTTTCCATCATAAAGACCCTTTCCTTTTACTACAACTTCGTCATAAAGACGAAGCACCGAGCTCTCGCTGAATTTTTGCTCGCAGATTATAAAATCTTCAGTACTGTAAATAACATTAACCGGCACAAATTTAAGCCTGAGTCCGGAAACTGTGTATACTCCGGTTACACCGTCCACAACGCGCAAATCCCTTTTTGAAAGGCGGAGTCCCTTATATACTTTGTTAACTATTGTAACACTGCCTCTTCGCATTGTTGCAAGATCGCCGTTCATCTGCTGGCAGGAAAATACCACTACGGCGCGATCATCCTCTCCTGATACATTTATACAATTAACAGTAACACTCAGATCCGGCGCGGATTTTACAGAAGTTTTTATTATGAGTTCATCACCCGGTTTATACTTAAGACTCTCGTTTACGCTCATTTCAGCAGCAATATACCACTCATAATCCGATACTATTTTTCCTATAGTATTCTGCGGCGTTTTTTGGGGTTTAAGATTTTTAAGAAAAGAAGGAGTGAGTTTTGTAAGATCATCAATGCCGAGCACCTGCTCAAAACCGTCAGTTGATGAAACAAAATAACCTGAAGTATCGGCAACAACACTGCCTGTTGATGTAGGTATAGATGCTTTAAGAGCGTTCAACTCATCATTTAAAGCTGCCTTTTGCGCCGAAAAATCAGTAAGCTCGCTTGTAAGAAATTGGCGTCGATTTAAATTCATAAGTAATTGTTCAGACATCTCCGGCACATCTGAAAAATCGCCGTAAGCCGATGCCCTTATAACCGAATTAACCGCGTCATCAACCTTGGAATTTACTATTTCCATATCCGCGGCTTGAACATTATTATATTCCTCTATAAGGCTGATGCTCTGAAGCTCGCTTTCAACTGCATGCATACGGCTTATATTACCCGAGGCAGAAGTATCGGCATATATTTCGGCAATAATACCGCCTTTTGCGGCACGAGTACCGTCCGAAGTAATGTAATGAAGCGCGCCTGGTACCGAGTTTGTTATTAACTTTTCATTTCTCACTATGACGGCTTCGGATGTAACGCCCGCTACCACCTCAAAATATTCGGCGGTCTCGGTTGAAATGGGCTTATAAAGGGAAGAATAAATTTGGTGTGCCGAGAAAACGACAACTAAAAGACCTAAAAATATTTTAAGTCCCAAGTGTTCACGCATTTTTATTCTCCTCTCTTTCAATTATTTTTAAAGCCTGAGCGAATACATCATCTGTTTTATCGACATATATCCAATTAATACGGCTATCTTTATTAAACCATGTAAGCTGGCGCTTGGCATATCTGCGCGTAGATTGTTTCAACGCCTCAACGGCTTCACTAAATGTCTGCTCGCCGCGAAAATAAGCGAAAAACTCTTTATGCCCTATAGCCTGAGCGCCGCCGCTCTTTATACCTTTCTTAAAGGCATCCTCGGCTTCATCTAAAAGCCCGGACTCGATCATCTTATGGACGCGGAGGTTTATTCTGTTATAAAGCATTTCCCTATCGGAGAATGTCAAGCCTATAATAACCGGATAAAATTCAGGCGGTTCTGCTTTTGATCTTTTATCCTGCTCGCTTTTGGTCATACCGGATGTCATAAAAATTTCAAGAGCTCTTATAATCCTGCGGCGGTCAGCCGGGTTTAATTTCTCCGCCGCGGCTTTATCGATGCCGGCAAGCCTTTTAAGCATTGCCTCGCCGCCTGAATTATCAAACTCTTCTTCAAGCTGTTTACGAATTTCATAGTCGGTCTTTACCGGCAAAAAATGCATATTATCGACAAGAGCATTTATGTAAAGCCCTGTACCACCTGCTACTACGGGAGTTTTTCCCTCTGCTAAAAGCTCGTCCATTTCTTTCCTTGCTTTATCGGCATAATCGGCTACTGTATAACTTTCACCGTATGGCAAAAACTCAAGCATTTTATGCGGCACGCCATCCATTTCTGAAGTATCCGGTGCCGCGGAAGCTATATGCATACCCTTATAAATCTGCATTGAGTCAGCCGAAATCACAGAGGAATCTAAATGTTTGGCAATTTTTATTGCAAGCCCGGTTTTACCCGATGCAGTAGGTCCCACAACAAATACTACAAGCGGTTTTTTCATTGTATTCTACCAAACCGCTTTTCCAGTTCACTGCGCTTAAGCTCGATGGCAACCGGTCTTCCGTGTGGGCAATACAGAACATCATTGCTTTTAAAAACCTGTTCCGCAAGACTTAAAAGCTCCGCATCGGAAGAAGTATATCCGGCTTTGGTTGCCGCTTTACAGGCTACCGTATGCAAAATATCGTCAAGCAACGAAAGCTCACTGCCGCCAGACGAAAGTTTATCTGCCGCCTCAACTATAATATCGTATATATCCTCCCCGGACAAAGCCGCAGGAACCGTGCGGACTATTATAGTTTCATTTCCGAAATCCTCAAATTCTATTCCCGCATGGAAAAGTACATCGCCATTTTGAAGCATTGCCGAATACTGCTCGGCAGAAAGGTGAACGGTAACAGGGGCTAATAATGACTGGCTTTCAATTTGAACTTCACTTTTAAGGCGGTTAAATATAATTCTTTCATGGCAAGCGTGCTTATCGAGTATAAAAACGCTCTCTTTTCTTTGAATGATTATATATGTTTTAAATGCTTCACCTATTAACACAATTCCGTCTGTTATAGGGTTTTCATCAACAGGTTCCTTAATTACAACCTCTGCCGGTTCACACTTTTGAGCATTGGTGCGTGGCAAAGAACCGGGGTTTTGGGTTTTTTGAAAATTACTCTTGTTTTCGAAGCGATTTTCGGTATTCTCAACCCTTTTTACAAACTCTTTTCTTAAAAAGAAAGGCAGATTATCCTCCCCGAGTCTCGAGCCTTCAAAAGGAACTTTTTTGCTCTTTTTTTCCTCCGCTATATCTGCAGACATCTGACGATACCTGTTAGTATCCATAGTAGCAAAAAAGGTATCTTTACTATTATTTTCAAGTGTCACCTGCGGGCGCGCATCAGACTCCATAAGCGCGCTTTTCACAGCGGCATAAACCGCTGAAAACACTGCCTTTTCATCGGCAAATCTTACCTCTGTTTTTGCAGGGTGAACATTGACATCTACCGCATCATACGGCATATCAACAAAAAGCACAAATGCCGGGAATTTCCCAACCATAACACTGTTTTTGTAGGCCTGCTCTGCCGCCGCCATAATTGTTTTTGAAACAACCAGACGGTGATTAAGATATGTATATTGCCCGGCTCGGGATGCCCGGCAGGCAAAGGGTGCCGAGCAAAAGCCGTTGACTTTAATTACCGTATTATTCCCTGATACCGGTAAAAGATCTTTGGAAAATTCCCGTCCTAAAACGCTGTATATTGCAGATTTAAGATCACCGCCGGCAGGACTTACGAATATCTGCTTACCGTCACGAATAAACTTAAACGATACACCGGGATTTGATATGGCCGCGCGTTCTACAATAGCGGCAATAGCGGCGCCCTCAGTCGAGTCTTTTTTAAGAAACTTCATACGCGCCGGAGTATTATAAAAAATATCCCTTACTATTAAAGTAGTCC
>CACXEV010000063.1 GCA_902766755.1 Oscillospiraceae bacterium
AGAGTTCTTTAATATTCACGTATCAAGACCGATTTTAGGCATCTGAAAAAAGAATAAAATCATATTTAATCAAAAGGAGCAGATTTTAATCTGCTCCTTTGTTTACTTATCGGTATTTTTGGTGTATAATAATATTATTCAAAAAAGGGAAGTGAAATTGTGGCGGATAAGTTTATATTGCACAGTAAATTCAAGCCTACGGGAGATCAGCCGCAGGCAATAGATAAATTAGTAGAGGGTCTTGAAAACGGCGATAAAGAGCAGGTTCTCTTAGGTGTTACCGGTTCGGGGAAAACCTTTACCATGGCGAATATTATCGAGCGGGTAAACCGCCCGACTTTAGTGCTTGCCCACAACAAAACACTCGCCGCACAACTTTGCAGTGAGTTTCGTGAATTCTTCCCTGAGAATGCGGTTGAATACTTTGTATCATACCACTAGTTATGCGCTAAAAACGCCCATTTTATGCGGTTTTTAGGGACTTAATAACACTAAATAACACATCATAATACTAGAAAAACAAAAAAATAAAGTGACCTAAATTCGTGTAATTGGTTTTGGTGTTGAAATATTTAGGATTTAATGTTAAAATAATAGTAATGGAAATTTGGGAAGTGATTTTTTGAGCCAAACAGAGATAAATACAGCAATTAATAATGCAGAGGCATCTCTCATTATTGAGGGGCTTTCTGTTTCAAAACAGACAAAGGCACTATGCGAAAAACTATTAGCAAAAGAAATCACTATGTCAGAATACATCGCAATTATTAAGAAGAATGCTATGGTGAGCCAAAATGGGATATAGTATTGAAGCGAGTGGCGATAGTTGCTATCAAGGCACGTCTTGTTTAATCAATAAATTTGACATTAGGGACGATAAAAAAACTTTCCGAGATCGAGGCGGAAATCACGTTTGCAAAGGCTGCTATTTTAGAAAGTGAACCGCCTAAGTTACCGCTTGATTTTGAATACTATAAAAGTATTCACCGCTTTTTGTTTGAAGATTTATATGATTTTGCCGGTGAACTTCGTAAAGTAGACATTTCAAAAAAAGGAACTTTATTCTGTCCTGTAAAAGAACTGGAAAAATCGTGCGAAGCATGTTTTGACCGTTTGCAAAATGAAAATTACTTTAAAGGGTTTTCAAAAGAAAAGTTTATTGAGGAAATAGTTGATTTTTACCAAACAACAAATTATCTTCACCCTTTTAGGGAGGGCAACGGCAGAACACAAAGAATATTTATTTCTAAACTTATAAAACTAAACGGATATGAGTTTAACTTTTCAAATATAAATCCTGATTTGCTTATGATTGCGACAATTAAGGCGTCAGGCGGCACAACAGATGATTTGCATCAATTATTCAGGGAACAGATAAATTAGATATATTAAAAATCAGATATTTATAAACGAGCGGCGGATGAAAATTCCGCCGCTTACTTGTGAAACCATTTATTTTTTATCGGTCCGATTAAGGATATAGTCAATAGAAACTTCGTAAAAATCCGCAAGTTTAATCAAAATCTCTGTTGGTATATCCAAGTCGCCACGCTCATAGTTGCTGTATACCCGTTGACTGCATGATAAGATTTCACCCATTTGCTTTTGCGTTAAATCTTTGTCTTCACGCAAATCACGAATTCGTTGATATTTCACGCAGTCACCTCCCTACAAAACTGTCTCTAATCAGTATACCCTAGCGGAAAATCCACTATTGACTTTTAGCGGATTTTCCGCTAAAATTATTTTGGAGGTAATGGTATGGGATTAGTGAAAATGAATTGCCCAGGTTGTGGGCAATCTATGGAACTTGATGATAGCAGGGAATTTGGCTTTTGCTCGTATTGCGGCAACAAAGTAATGGTAGATAGAATGATAGTTGAGCACAAAGGCAGTGTTAAGATAAACAATGATGAAAGAATTCAAAATTGTTTGGCAATTGCCCGTCGTGCCTATGAAAGCCAAGATTGGGAAAGCGCTCAGAAAAATTTTTCAATCGTGGAGCAAGAGAAGCCAGGTAATTTAGAAGTTATGTTTTTCAGAATTTATTGTCAAGCTATGAATATGCTGCGAGATATTGATTATACTAAGCGTGAACAATATTTTAGTGCATTATATAATTTTGTTTCTACGATAAGTTCACTTTATCACAATTCGGAGCAAGATGTTGAAACTATTAAAAAGATTTGTAATGCGGTGCAGAGAATAGAGAGTTATACATTCGTTTATGATCAATATGTTGCTTCTGGCTATGGGAGTTACCAATGGCAAACAAACTTATCTGCACAGATTTACAAGCGGTTTGTTTCAGAGCTTGAAAAAATACGACTTAAATACGACAATGACGATATTAACCAATTTATTTCTGAATACTATGAAAAAATACGCAAATCAGAAAGTATAATCGAAGAAAGGAAGAATAAATACTCCAATGCTATAAAAATAGGAGTAACTATTGGTATAATTAGTGGTTTAATAGTAGGCATTTTGCTTTATAGCTATTTTATAAAATATGATGAAGCAAAATTGTTTTTGCTTCTATGCCCTGCCGTGGGTGCATTGCTTGGTGGCGCTATTGCAACTGGTATTGCAGAAAATGAATAAATTAATTATTAGGAGGGAAACTATATGTCAACAGATTTTGAAATTGCCAATAATAACCAGTATATTTTTCAATATAGAGGAAACACAAGTAGAGTCATTACATACAGAAGCAATTTAATTAAAAGCATACAAGCCCACACTGGTTCTGAAAATAATGAGAGCATCAAAAGTTTTAGCACCAAAAGTGTCACCTGGGAAAAGTTTGAAAGGTTTGTTGAAATTGCAAGGAGTGCAGGTTTTACGGTCTATCAAGTTTGCAAGTTGTAACTACATAATTAAGATAATTTTTTACAAGGGGACAGATGAAATATCTGTTCCTTTTGTTTACATATTGAGCATTTTGTTATATAATACACATATAGGAAGTGAGATGTGTGGCGGACAAATTCAAATTAGTATCAAATTACAAGCCGACAGGCGACCAGCCTCAGGCGATAGATAAATTAGTAGAGGGTCTTAATAACGGCGATAAAGAGCAGGTTCTCTTGGGTGTTACCGGTTCGGGAAAAACCTTTACCATGGCGAATATTATCGAGCGGGTAAACCGCCCGACGCTGGTGCTTGCCCACAACAAAACCCTTGCCGCACAACTTTGTAGTGAGTTTCGAGAGTTTTTCCCCGAAAACGCGGTGGAGTATTTTGTTTCCTATTATGACTACTATCAGCCTGAGGCTTATATTCCCGGTACCGATACTTACATTGAAAAGGATTCGGCTATCAATGATGAAATAGACAAGCTGCGCCATAGCGCCACTTGTGCGCTATCTGAACGGCGTGATGTTATAATAGTAGCTTCTGTTTCCTGCATATACTCACTCGGCAACCCTATTGATTACCGCAATATGGTGATTTCTCTTCGTACCGGAACACAAAAGAGCCGCGATGATTTTATAAGAAAAC
This sequence comes from Oscillospiraceae bacterium, assembly GCA_902766755.1. Classification (GTDB taxonomy): domain Bacteria; phylum Bacillota; class Clostridia; order Oscillospirales; family Acutalibacteraceae; genus UBA737. The sequence continues at coordinate 3,505 of CACXEV010000063.1, forward strand.
TTGTTGATTTGCAGTATGAGCGCAATGATATAAACTTTGTTCGCAACAAGTTCCGTGTTCGCGGTGATACGGTAGAGGTATATCCGGCATATTCATATGAGAACGCTTTGCGTATAGAGTTTTTTGGTGACGAGGTTGATAGGATAAGCGAAATAAATGTTGTAACTGGCGAAGTTAAGCAATTTTTAAATCATACTGCAATATATCCTGCGTCCCACTATATTGTACCTCACGATAAGCTTGAAGACGCGCTCGAAGAAATAAAGCAGGAAATGGAAGAAAGGGTAAAGTTCTTCAATGAAAATGGAAAGCTCATTGAGGCACAGCGTATCCGTCAACGCACCGAATATGATATTGAAATGCTTCGCGAAATTGGCACTTGCAAGGGCGTTGAAAACTATTCGCGTGTACTCTCTCGCCGAGCGCCCGGCTCTACGCCGTTTACACTCCTTGATTATTTTCCGGATGATTTTCTTCTTTTTGTTGATGAATCCCATGTGACGCTTCCTCAGGTGCGCGGTATGTACGGCGGAGACAGGGGCAGAAAGGATAACCTTATAGAATACGGTTTTAGGCTCCCTTCGGCTTATGATAACCGCCCTCTTAATTTTGAAGAGTTTTACAGCCACATAAACCAGGCGGTTTTTGTATCTGCAACACCGGGTGATTTTGAAAAAGACCACGCGGCACAAGTGGTAGAGCAGGTGATAAGACCTACCGGACTTTTAGACCCGCTTATAACGGTTAAACCGAGCGACGGTCAAATAGATGATTTGGTATCCGAAATAAATATTCGTGCATCTAAGGGTGAGAGGGTATTGGTTACCACGCTTACCAAAAAAATGGCGGAGGATTTAACTGAATATCTCGAAAACCTTGATATTAAGGTCAGATATATGCACTATGATATTGATACTATGGAGCGTATGGAGATTATAAGGGATTTGCGACTCGGTGAATTTGATGTTCTCGTAGGCATTAACTTACTGCGTGAGGGACTTGATATACCCGAGGTATCGTTGGTTGCAATACTTGATGCGGATAAAGAGGGCTTTTTACGCAGTGCAACATCGCTTATTCAAACGGTAGGGCGTGCCGCAAGAAATGCGGACGGTTCGGTTATTATGTATGCGGATAGTGTAACACCTTCGATGGAATATGCCATAACAGAAACCAACCGCCGCCGTGAAATTCAAAAACGGTATAACGATGAGCACGGGATTACACCCAAAACAATTATTAAAGATGTCAGGGATATAATTGAAATAGGCACAAAGCCCGAAAAAGAGAAACCGGATAACAAGCTATCCCGCGCCGAAAAGCAGGAGCTTATCAAGCGCCTCACCGCCGAGATGCATCAAGCTGCTAAAATCCTTGAATTTGAACACGCCGCCTATCTGCGTGACAGGATAAATAAACTGCGAGGCGCAAAATGAGTTTGCCGAGTAGAAAGAATAATAGATTAGAAAATTTTGATTACGGAAATATCGGTTGTTATTTTGTGACACTATGCACGAAAGATAGGCAACGCCTTTTCGTAATTGAATCTGATATCGTAGGGAACGGCCTGAGTGCCGTTCCGCTTCAAAACACAATAATTCACAAATGGATAAGGGAAACCGAAAATAAATTTTCAAGCATTGTATTTGATAAATATGTCATAATGCCCGATCATCTGCATTTTATAATAAGAATTAAGGAACGGTACACAGACCGTTCCCTACAGGATGTAATGCGGTTTTTCAAAGCAATGACGACGAATGAATATATCAGATGTGTTAAAGATGGTATGTTGCCTAAATTCAATAAAAAAATATGGCAAAAATCTTATTACGACCACATCATCCGAAATCAAGCCGACTATAACGAAAAATTCGAATATATTGAGAATAACCCGAAAAAGCGGATATTAAATAAACAGCCTCGGACCGATTAAGGTTTGAGACTGTTTATTTGGTGCCTTTAGGTGTGGAAATAAACCCCCGGTTCTACCGGGGGAAGGAAAACGAGCGAAGCTACAATAAAACGGGCGAGGCGTA
>CACXEV010000064.1 GCA_902766755.1 Oscillospiraceae bacterium
CTTACTATACCAACTTCCAGGAATTTGAGGCTTACGGTGTACCGAAGGGCGCTAAATACGGCACAGCGGCTTATTTCTTCCTTCGTTGTTATGCTAATGCTGATAATTATGATGAAAGCACATTCTTTAACAGCGAAAGGATTTTGGAAACATACAAGTATTTAATGAATCAAAACAGGTATAATTACAATGTTGACCGTCTGATAACAAAAGCGGCAGGCAATGAGCTTGGTGATATTCCGGCAATGATAAGAACAGGCAAAATGACAGCCGATCAGGTTGTAACTAAGCTTGATTCAATTTCTCCATTCTTTAACAACGCTGTAAACCAGGCTAATGATACACTTGCTAAATTAGACAGCACAGGCGGCGGCTCAACCTCAGGTGGTTTGCCTGTAGTATCAGGAGCATATGTTACAAGCGATTGGGTTATAAAGTATACATCCATAAAAAGCATACCCGGAGATATTAACTCTGATACATTTGTTAACAATAAGGATGTAACAAGGTTGTTCCAGTATCTTTCCGGTTGGGCTGTAGAGGTTAACAGTGATACTATTGATGTAAATAATGATAATGCCGTAAATAATAAAGATCTTACCCGCCTGTTTCAATATCTGAGCGGATGGGATGTGAAGATTTATTCTGCCGATGTTATAACCGAAGATATTAAAGCGGAAAAATCTGTTTCTACACTCAATACTTCTTGGGATAAGGTTACACAGAACCATTTAAACGGCAGTAGTGATAGCGAAGCCGCGGCTTTGCGAAATAGTGTGCTCAACAGCAAAAACACTGATGAGATTTATAGTATAACCGGTACTAAGTATTATGTGTCGCCTAACGGGGACGACAGTAATGACGGTAAATCGCCGCAAAGTGCTAAGAAAACAGTCGATTCAATTTCGAGATTGTATCTTAATCCGGGAGACGCAGTGTTCTTTGAGCGCAGCGGTGTATGGCGCCTTTCGAGGGCTATTGTTTGTGAAGAGGGCGTTACATACGGCGCATACGGCACCGGCGAAAAACCGGCATTTTACGGTTCACCACAAAACTATGCCGATAAGAAGTTCTGGCAACCATCAAATCTTAAAAATGTCTGGAAACTTAATATAAATGATACGGATATAGGGCTTATGGTGTTTAACCATGGAGAGTTAATAGGTCAGGTGGTTACAAACGGTCTGTTATCTCTTGTTGAAAACGGCGATTTCTATTACAACCGCGCGCAAAGCACACTGTATCTGTATTATGACGGCGGTAATCCCGGAAAAGCTTTTGATGATATTGAAGTTTGCCTTAATAAATCGGCATTTGATGTTACCCGCGTTTCGGATGTAACTATAGATAATGTAAAGATTAAGTACTTCGGCAGAATTGGCGTTGATCTGTGTGCGGCCGATAACTCGAAGATCACAAACTGTGAAATAGGGTTTATCGGTGGCGCTCATATAAATTCCGATGTTCGCCTCGGCAACGCTATCCAGATGTGGCAGGGATGCGACGGTCACCTTGTGGAAAATTGTTGGATATATCAGATTTATGATACCGCTCTTACATTCCAGGGCGATTCCATTACACCGGAAATCAGAACCAGACAGGGAACACATGATGAAGATTATAAGAATATTACATACAGAAATAATCTGATAGAATATTGTGCTTCATCTATTGAAATTTGGCACGGCAATCATAATGACGGCAGATACGGTTCCTGGAAGTATACCGACGCGGTACTGGACAATATTCACATTGAGAATAATATAAGCCGCTTTGCGGGTTACGGTTGGTCTGCTTTGCAGAGACCTGATCTTCACGGTGAACACCTGATAATGTATTCTCGTGCTTTCCCGTATGCCAAAGATGTTTATATCGAGAATAATATTTTTGATCTTTGTGATGCCTGGATTTGCCGTTGGGATTTTAATTTAAAATACAATGAAGATACCAACGACGCCACCCGCAAAAAGGTTAATGGCGTAGCGGTTCCCATTGTGAATAAAAACGGTATATGGACTATCAGAAACAATACCTACTATCACGGCAGTAACAGAACAGGCGGTATTAACTGGTACGGCTCCCAAAAGACCGGCTCGGGACAATCGAGGCTTGCAGATGTTATCGGTGAATTCGATTTAAGTCCCAAAAAGGTTATTTGGGTCGAATAGTTGAAATGTACAGGGTCATCAAAAACGGATGACCCTGTATTAATTTTGTCTTGAAAATTGAATTATACAATGTTATATTATATGTAGTTTTTGCGTTAGGAGAAAGTTATGTTTGATGCTCAATCGGTAAAAAACAGTTGTGTAAGCTGGATAAGAGATTTTTTTAAGGAAAACGGAGAGGGTTGCAATGCTATTGTAGGCATTTCCGGCGGGAAGGACAGCTCCGTTGTAGCGGCACTTTGCGTTGAGGCCTTAGGCAAGGATAGAGTTATAGGGGTTCTTATGCCGAACGGTCAGCAGCACGATATAGATATGGCTGAACTGTTAGTCAGGCATTTAGGTATACGCAGTTATACGGTAAATATTAAGGATGCGTTTGACGGACTTGTAAATAGCATACCTTTTGAAATAAGCGAGCAAAGCAGGGTGAATTTACCGCCGAGAATTCGTATGGCAACGCTTTATGCCGTATCTCAAAGCCATAACGGGAGGGTGGCAAACACCTGCAATCTTTCCGAAGATTATGTCGGTTATTCAACGCGATATGGTGACGCGGCGGGAGACTTCAGCCCCTGCGCTAATCTGACTGTGCAAGAAGTCAAGGCAATAGGCAGGGTGTTAGGACTGCCGGATGCGCTTGTAGATAAAGTACCTATAGACGGTCTTTGCGGAAAAACCGACGAGGAAAATTTAGGATTTACTTATGCCGAGCTTGACAGGTATATACGCGAGGGCTTAATTGATGACTTATCAAAAAAAGAAAGAATTGATAGACTTCATAAGAATAATCTGTTTAAGCTAAGACTTATGCCTTCATTTAATCCAGAAATATGAAACAAAAAACGACCGTCAGGTAACACCTGACGGTCACAATGTTTGGTGCCTTTAGGTGTGGAAATAAACCCCCGGTTCTACCGGGGGAAGGAAAACGAGCGAAGCTACAATAAAACGGGCGAGGCGTA
>CACXEV010000065.1 GCA_902766755.1 Oscillospiraceae bacterium
AAAACCAAAACCGAGAAATCGATACCACCAAAATGTTTCTTGATATTGTAGAGAAAACAACGCACTTAGAAAAACTGACTGCTGATGTAGTTCGGGAATTTATAGACAAAATCGTAGTCCATCACAGGCAGGAATCAGGCGGCGTTACCACGCAAAAGGTAGAAATCTACTATAATGTCATAGGCAAATTTGAAATTCCGCCGATATTCGCGGAACAAGAACAAAAGGCAACCGCCTAACCACAGGCATAAAGAAGGACGGTTGAAATAAGACTTAAATCCTATTTCAACCGTCACGATGGTCGAGGTGACAGGACTTGCCGTCTGCTTCGCATACTTTTCGCTTGCCGACCGTTGCTTCGCAACAGTACCCGGTTGCGCGCTCTAAAGCTAAAAACAGTCCCCCGGACTGTTTTTTTCGCTTCAGACCTTCTCAGGTTCAAGTCCTACGCATAGAAAAAATGAAGAGCCACCGCAAAAGCGGCAACTCTTCATTTGGTCGAGGTGACAGGACTTGAACCTGCGGCCTCTGTGTCCCGAACGCAGCTACACTTGCGGTGCCCAAACATACGCTCTCTTGGTGCGCGGCGTATTGTTTGACCGCGGCGACAATTAGTACTCCCTTTATCTGCCACCGGCAGCGGTCGCACGAATTGCTACCAAACTGAGCCACACCTCGTTTTAGATATTAGATGTCAGATACCAGATGTCAGACAAGATGACCATATAATTATATATAAGGGGAGATTATTTATCAATAAATTTTTATTAACTTTGTATGTGTTAAAATAATGTGACCCAATAAAGAAGAGAAGTTAACTCCAAATATGGTATAATGTTTTTCCCACAAAACAAACAACCGAAAAGGAGTAACTTCTCATGAACATCATAACACAAGAAGCGAGGAAAAGGCAAGCAGTAGTTAAATATGCTGTAAAAAATGGAAAAAGCGCGGCAAGTAGACAGTATGGAGTGAGTTTATCAAGCGTAAAAAGGTGGTGCTTACGCTATGATGGTGAAAGTTGGCAATCGCTATGTGAACGGTCGCACCGTCCGTACAGTAATCCAAATCAACACACGAAATCAGAAGAGCGGAAGATAAAGAAAGCGTTTAAGAAATACTATGCCAGATACGGTTGGGACGGAGTATATGATGAGTTAATAAAACGGCATTACACTCGGAGTTTCAGTGGAATGGTATATGCGGCAAAACGGATAGGGCTTAAAGATAAAAATAAGGCAAAGAAGCCGCCCAGGAAAACAGAACGAAGATATCCGGAACTAACTGTTCCGGGAGAAAAGGTACAAATAGATGTGAAAGAAGTGCCATTTAATTGTTTAAGGGGAGATGCTCTTAAATACAACAAACACCTGTATCAATGGACGGCAATAGATGAGTGTACAAGATTAAGGTTCGTATATGGGTTTGAGGAACATACACCCGAAAACACGGTAAAGTTTCTAAAGATGTTAATAAAGGCATTCCCATTTAAGATCCAAACGATACAAACAGATAACAGAACAGAGTTCACATACAAATTCATCAGTGACACGGAATTAAGCCCGTTAGATAAAGCAATACAAGGCACGAGCATAAAGCATGTTTTAATACCTCCGAGAACACCTTGGCACAACGGAAAGGTTGAAAGAAGTCACAGAAACGACCAAAGATACTTCTACAATTGGGAAACATTCAGCAGTGTGGAAGAACTGAACAAAAAGTTATCAATTCACCTTAAATGGAGCAACAATAAGACAATGAGGACACTTGGCAGGAAAAGCCCAATTCAGCTTTTGGCGGAAAAGCAGGCGGCGTGAGCCGACCGCCGTTTGCAGTTGCTTTTCACTACGCCTAAGGCTCCGTTTCAAAGCAACTGCAAACATTATACCATTTCATTTCTTCTTTTTTTAACGAAAATGGTTCACATCTCTTTACAACGCAGAGCTTTACGCCGGTTTTTCTTTGCCTTTTAATTGACAAAAATATATAACTGTTATATAATAACTTGGTATATATATTATAGTTTAAGGAAGTAGAATTATGCAGTGGACCTCACTTAATGACCTAAGAGAAAAGTATTTGAGTTTTTTTGAATCAAAAGGGCATTTACGACTTGCAAGTTTTCCGCTTGTACCGAAGGGCGATAAATCGCTTTTGCTTATAAACTCGGGTATGGCGCCTATGAAAAAGTATTTTACCGGCGAAGTAACACCGCCTAAGTCCCGTGTTACC
>CACXEV010000066.1 GCA_902766755.1 Oscillospiraceae bacterium
CTCATCAGTAGAAATTGACCAGTTGTTATGCTTGCCTGAGCCGTTAACGCCGGCAAAGGGCTTTTCGTGAAGTAGGCATACAAGACCGTGCTTTGCGGCGATTTTTTGCATAATCTCCATAGTAAGCTGGTTGTGGTCAGTCGCTACATTGGTAGTAGTATAAATAGGTGCGAGTTCATGCTGTGCCGGCGCTACTTCGTTATGCTCGGTTTTAGCAAGAATTCCGAGCTTCCAAAGTTCCTCGTTCAGTTCTTCCATATAGGCGGCAACGCGAGGCTTTATAACGCCGAAATAGTGGTCATCCATTTCCTGACCTTTCGGCGGTTTTGAACCGAAAAGAGTTCTGCCGGTAAAGCGCAGATCCGGGCGAGCATCATACATTTCTTTTGTGATAAGAAAATATTCCTGCTCGGGACCTACTGAAGATACAATTCTTTTTACACTCGTGTTACTGAAGAGGTGTAAAACACGAATTGCCTGTTTACTCAGTGCCTCCATTGAACGCAAAAGCGGCGTTTTCTTATCGAGCGCGTGACCGCCGTATGAACAAAACGCCGTAGGAATACAAAGCGTCTTTCCCTTTATAAACGCATAAGAGGTCGGGTCCCACGCCGTATAACCGCGCGCCTCAAAGGTGGCGCGAAGTCCGCCGGACGGAAAGCTTGACGCGTCCGGCTCGCCCTTTATCAGCTCCTTACCCGAAAACTCCATAATCACGCCGCCGTCGGGAGAAGGCGATATAAAACTGTCGTGCTTTTCGGCGGTGATGCCGGTGAGCGGCTGGAACCAGTGAGTAAAATGGGTTGCGCCCTTTTCTATCGCCCAGTCTTTCATAGCGGAGGCAACGGCATTGGCAACGCCGATATCAAGCGCCGCGCCCTCGTCAATGGTCTTTTTAAGCGAGGCATAAACCCTGGCTGAAAGCGTTGCTTTCATTACTCTGTCGTCAAAAACCAAACTTCCGAAATAATCTTTTACCGTTTTCATAATTCAAATCTCCTTTACCGAAAAAGAAAAAGCGCCCTTCGTAAAATCACGAAAGACGCCTTTGCCTTTTTCCTTATTAAAATGAGATAACGGCACCGTTAAGTAAAAAACTTAAAGACGCCGTTGCCTTTTATGTGGCGTATTATACAACCGCTTTTTTCATTTGTCAAGTGTTTTTTGAAAAAATTTTTTGTAGGTTTACAATAGATGTGTTACAGCAAACATTCGTACAAGCGTTGGTTTTTATATTGCATTTGATTCTTTAATATGATATAATGCATTTGCGACACAATTCAATATTATTTCTTATGTAGATGTGTGTTTTTGTCTTTTGGCAAAAATGCACGCTCCTTTCCGCATTTCTGCATAAGAAATAAGAATTGTGTCGCAGCAATCGGAGTTGTGCGTTTTTCGGTGCGTAGGCTCTGCTTGCGCACTTTTTTAATTCAGAGGTAACAAGATGAAATGTGAAAACTATTTTTGCATCTATGAAATTAATGGAAATTGCACCCTAAAAGAAATATCACTGAACATTTCAGGCGCTTGCGAGAGTTGTATCTATCCCGAAATAGACCGTATATATTTAGAAAACGAAAAGCAAAAACTGTTAAGAGTGTACCGCGAGAAAGATAGACGGAATTAGTTTATCATCTTTTCTATTGACAAAACCGGTTTAGCGGTGTATAATCACCGTAATGAGCAAAGGCGTTCATTTTTACACGGAGAATTCCGCGTAAAAACGAACGCCCTTTTTTTATTTGTTTTAGAAGGTGAAAATGATGAAAAAAGAGGGCGAAATAAGAATACCGTCCGGCTGCGCTATTGCGGCGGTAATATCAAAAACAGGAAAGCTGATGAGCGGAGAGAAAATTATAAAGGCAATGGAGCCTATGCACGACCGCTCAAACGGACTCGGCGGCGGTTTTGCGGCATACGGCATTTATCCGGACTATAAAGATTTTTACGCTTTTCATATGTTTTTTGACTGCCGTGACACAAGAAAAAAGTGCGAATCTTTTCTAAAAGAACATTTTGAAATCGTAAAGGGTGAAATAATACCTACGCGAAAAATACCCGAAATCACCGACGAGCCGATTATATGGCGGTATTTTGTAACGCCTTTAAAATCGGTGCTTGCTGATTTACAGCTCGACGAAAAAGAGTTTGTCGCGAGAACGGTTGTAAAAATCAATACCGAAATGAACGGCGCCTATGTATTTTCAAGCGGCAAGAATATGGGAACATTCAAGGCGGTGGGTTTCCCCGAGGATGTCGGCAGGTTTTACAGACTTGACGAATACGAAGGTTACAGCTGGACTTCCCACGGCAGATACCCCACAAACACTCCCGGCTGGTGGGGCGGCGCTCACCCGTTTACATTGCTCGATTTCTCGGTGGTGCATAACGGTGAAATATCATCTTACGACGCAAACCGCCGGTTTATTGAAATGTTCGGCTACAAATGCAATCTGCAAACCGATACGGAGGTTATAACATACATACTCGATTATCTTGTGCGCCGGCAACATCTCACGCTCGGCGAGGCGGCAAGCGTGATAGCGGCGCCGTTCTGGAGCACGATTGAGAGCAAAACAGATAAATACGACCGGGAAAAACATAAATATCTGCGAACTGTTTTTCCGAGTTTACTGATAACCGGCCCGTTTTCAATCATTTTAGGCTTTGACGGCGGACTTATGGCGCTAAATGACCGATTAAAGCTTCGCTCTATGGTGGTAGGCGAAAAGGGCGACAAGGTATTTATAGCAAGCGAAGAAGCGGCGATAAGAATAATGGAGCCGGATGCCGGAAATATCTGGTCACCTGCCGGCGGAGAGCCGGTCATCGTTAAAGTGAAGGAAGGTGCGTTTTAATGGGAGTGGAATTCATATATCCGGAATTTGAAGTAAAAAGAGATATGGACCGCTGTATTGCTTGCAGAGTGTGCGAGCGGCAGTGTGCTAACGATGTTCATACATTAAGCACCGAACGCGGCGTTATGATAAGTGACGAAAGCAAATGCGTTAATTGCCAGCGGTGCGTATCTTTATGCCCTACACGCGCGCTTAAAATAGTTAAGAGCGACTGCCTGCTCCGCGAGAACGCAAACTGGCAAAACGATACGATAAAAGAAATATACAAGCAGGCTTCAAGCGGCGGCGTACTGTTATCGTCTATGGGCAACCCGAAGCCTTTGCCGGTTTACTGGGATAAGATTTTGCTTAACGCCTCGCAAGTAACAAATCCGCCCATTGACCCACTTCGCGAGCCAATGGAAACCCGGGTGTTTTTAGGCAAGAAACCAAATGCCGTTGCAAGAAATAAAGACGGTAAAATTGACTGCACGCTCTCACCTCAAATCGAGCTTTCAATGCCTTTGATGTTTTCCGCTATGAGTTACGGCTCGATAAGCTATAACGCCCACGCCTCCCTTGCCCGCGCGGCGAGCGAGCTCGGTATTCTCTACAATACCGGTGAGGGCGGTTTGCACGAGGATTTCTACAAATACGGCGCTAACACGGTAGTTCAGGTGGCGTCAGGCCGTTTCGGCGTTCACGAGGATTATTTGAGCGCCGGAGCCGCAATTGAAATTAAAATGGGTCAGGGCGCAAAGCCGGGTATCGGCGGCCATTTGCCGGGCGCTAAAATCGTAGGCGATGTATCGCGTACACGAATGATACCCGAAGGGTCGGACGCTATTTCTCCCGCACCTCACCACGATATTTACTCAATAGAAGATTTGCGGCAGCTCGTTTACTCACTGAAAGAGGCAACGCAATATAAAAAGCCGGTAATAGTAAAGGTTGCCGCGGTACATAATATTGCGGCAATAGCCAGCGGAATTGCACGAAGCGGCGCGGATATTATTGCAATAGACGGTTTTCGCGGCGGCACGGGCGCCGCGCCTACGAGAATACGCGATAATGTCGGAATTCCCATTGAACTCGCGCTTGCCGCCGTTGACAGCAGACTGCGCGAAGCAGGAATAAGAAATAATGTTTCACTCGTCGTTGGCGGCTCCATTCGCAGTGCGGCTGATGTGGTAAAGGCGGTAGCCCTTGGTGCTGATGCTTGCTATATCGCCACAGCCGCCTTGCTTGCCCTCGGATGTCACCTTTGCAGAACCTGTCAGTCAGGCAAATGCAACTGGGGTATCGCCACACAGCGCCCCGACCTTGTAAAGCGGCTTAATCCCGATATGGGCGCAAAACGCCTTATAAATCTTATGACCGCCTGGCAACACGAAATCAAGGAAATTATGGGCGGTATGGGTATTAACTCCATTGAGGCACTTCGAGGTAACCGGCTGATGCTCAGAGGCGTAGGACTAAACTCAAAAGAACTCGAAATACTCGGTATTTCTCATGCGGGGGAATAAAAAATGAAGCGTGTATATGTGAATGAAGAATGGTGCCTCGGGTGCCACTTATGCGAATATAACTGTGCTTTTGCCAATTCGGGACTTGATGATATGGCTTATGCGCTCAAAGGTAAAAAAATTTTTCCGCGTATTCATGTGGAAAGCGGAGATAAAATATGCTTTGCGGTATCCTGCCGGCACTGTACCGACCCGATATGCGTTAAAAGCTGTATAGCAGGCGCTATTTCCAAGGTGGACGGTGTTGTAAAAATTGACCGCAGTAAATGCGTAGGGTGCCTTACCTGCGTACTTGTTTGTCCCTACGGGGCGCTTGCTCCCGGAGAGAACGGAACAATGCAGAAGTGCGAGTTATGTCTTGAAAATTCCTGCGGTGCGCCCGCGTGTGTTGAGGGCTGTCCCAATAAAGCGATAGTTTATGAGGAAAGGGGCGAAGAAGAGTGAAGCAGTATGTAATTATCGGCAACGGCACTGCCGCCGTCGGATGTATTGAGGGAATACGCTCTGTTGATAAAACGGGCGGTATAACCGTTATATCAAAAGAAAAACATCCGGTTTACAGCCGACCGCTCATTTCTTATTATCTTGAGGGCAAAACCGACCTTGAAAAGATGAAATACCGGGGTAATTCGTTTTACAGGGATAATAATTGTAAGGTGCTTTACGGCGCGATTGCCGCTTCGCTCAACAAGGAAAATAAAACCGTGCTTTTAGAAAACGGCAAAACTGTCGCGTTTGACGCGCTCTGCGTAGCCGCCGGGTCTGCTCCGTTTATACCGCCGTTTGAGGGACTTGACACGGTAAAAGACAAATTTTCATTTATGACTCTTGACGATATGCTGGCGCTTGAGTCCGCCGTTACAAAAGAATCTCGCGTGCTTATAGCAGGCGCGGGACTTATAGGTCTTAAGTGCGCCGAGGGTATACATAACAGGGTGAAAAGTATAACCGTTTGCGACCTTGCCGACCGCGTTCTTTCAAGTATTCTGGATATTGATTGTGCCGCGACAGTACAAAATCATTTAGAGGAAAACGGAATTGAGTTTATGCTTTCTGATACTGCCGTCCGTTTCGATAAAAACACGGCTTATATGAAAAGCGGAAAAACGGTGGAATTTGATATTCTGGTTTTGGCGGTAGGCGTTCGCGCAAGCACCTCGCTTATTAAAAACGCCGGCGGCAGTGTAAACCGCGGTATTATCGTAAATGAGAAAATGGAAACCGATATAAACGGCGTTTTCGCGGCAGGCGACTGTGCCGAGGGGTATGACTCATCAACAGGCGCAAACCGGGTGCTTGCAATCCTGCCAAACGCCTATATCGGCGGATATACGGCGGGAGTTAATATGGCAGGCGGTGAAAAGGCGTTTAATAACGCGATACCGATGAACTCAATCGGCTTTTTCGGCTATCACATTATGACCGCCGGGAATTATGACGGCGAAATGATAGAAGAAAAGGATGACACTTCACTTAAACGGTTCTTTATAAAAGATAACCGGTTAATAGGTTTTATTCTTTTAGGCGCCACGGACCGCGCCGGAATTTACACCTCTCTTATCCGCGAAAAAACGCCGCTTGATACAATTGATTTTGAGCTTACGAAGAAAGCCGCAACCAATATTATATACAAAAAAGAAATTCGTAGAAAAAAGTTCGGAGGTGTGGTATAATATGAATGTTAATGCAAACGGACTTGAGTTTCGCGCAATAAACGACGCTATCAGAAAATCCGGTAAAAGCGTTACATTAACGGATGTTATCGGTCAGCGGTTTATCGCGGCGGGTATGTCGGATAAAACCGTTACCGTAAACGGTGTTCCGGGCAATGCGCTCGGCGCCTATTTAAACGGCGGAAAAATTATTGTGCGCGGCAACGCGCAGGATGCTGTAGGTGATACCATGAATGCCGGTGAAATCGTTATACAAGGCAACACGGGCGACGCCGCAGGTTATGCTATGCGCGGAGGCAGTATTTATATAAAAGGCAACGCCGGATACCGTGCCGGAATACATATGAAGGCATATAAAGAAAAAATACCGGTTATGGTTATAGGCGGCAGGGCAGGCAGCTTTTTAGGCGAATACCAGGCAGGCGGCGTAATTGTTGTTTTAGGGCTCGAAAGTATGGACAAAAAAATCGTCGGCAATTTCCCGTGCACCGGTATGCACGGGGGAAAAATGATACTGCGTTCTGATTGCCGTGATATTGTTTTTCCAAATCAGGTATCGGCTAAACCTGCCACGCCGGAAGAGCTTAAAGAAATCAAAAAATATGTTGCAAAGTATTGCCGTTTATTTGGTGATAATACCGACAGTATTATGAATTCACCTTTTACAATTGTTACACCAAACAGTAAAAATCCATATAAACAATTATATGTAGCCAACTGAGGAGGAAACTATGAATTACTCAAAAGAAGAGGTTATGCAGTATGTTGCGGAGGAGGATGTAAAATTCATCCGTCTTGCCTTCTGCGATGTATTTGGCAAGCAGAAAAATATTTCCATTATGCCGAATGAATTGCCGCGAGCTTTTAAGTACGGAATTGCTTTTGACGCATCTGCGATAACAGGCTTTGGTGACGAAACTCGCTCGGATTTATTCCTGCACCCGGAGCCTGAAACGCTTACCTGGCTTCCGTGGCGCCCCGAGCACGGTAAGGTTGTGCGAATGTTTTGCAGTATCACTCACCCTGACGGCACCCCTTTTGAGTGCGACAGCCGTGGACTTCTTAAAAAGGCGATAGCCGACGCGAAGGACGCCGGATACACCTTCTATTTCGGTGCGGAGCAAGAGTTTTACCTTATGGAGCTTGACGAAAAAAACAATCCGACAAAAATTCCATATGACCATGCCGGTTATATGGATATAGCTCCCGAGGACAAGGGCGAGAATGTGCGCCGTGAGATTTGCCTCACTCTTGAACAAATGGGGATATCCCCTGAAAGTTCACACCACGAGGAAGGCCCCGGACAAAATGAAATCGATTTCCGATTTTCTGATGCACTTACTGCCGCAGATAATGTTATGACATTCCAAACAGTTGTAAAAACTGTTGCTCGCAGAAACGGTCTTTTCGCTGACTTTTCTCCAAAGCCACTCCAAAATACCGCAGGCAACGGCTTTCATATCAACTGCTCTGTAAAGAAAAATGAGTCAACCGTCAATTACAACTTGTTGCTTTCGGGAATACTCGAAAAAGCAATACCGATTACGCTGTTTTTCAACCCGTGTGAGGCTTCCTATAATCGCTTAGGAAAACAGAAAGCGCCCAAATATGTTTCGTGGGATAACGAAAACCGCTCCGGGCTTATACGCATTCCGGCAGCAGAAGATGAATACCGCCGCATAGAACTGCGTTCGCCCGATCCGGCGGCTAATCCGTATATTGCATTTGCACTGCTCATTTGGTCGGGACTTTACGGTATGAAGCACAACAAGGAGATGCCCGAGCCGATAGACATCAATGTTTATAAGGCGGATGAAAAAAATATGCGGTATCTGCATAAGCTCCCCGAAAGCATTGATGAGGCAAAGTGTGTCGCACAGAATGACGATTTTATTAAAAAACATATTCCAAAAGCAATACTCGATATTTATTGTGCCAAATGATTTTTAATTGATTATTTGAGAAAGGGGGAACGGTTTTGAGCCTGAAAGAACAGGTGTATAGCGTGCTTATCGTATCAGCCGCAGAAAAATTCAATAGTGCCATACACGAAATATTTTCCGTTCCTTTATTTTCTCCTGTCAACACGGTAAATAACATAAGTGCGGCAAAACGGGCAATCGGCGAAAGGGATTTTGATATTGTAATAATAAATTCTCCGCTTCCAGACGATTACGGTCTTCGTTTTGCTATTGATACGGTCAGTTCTTATAACACAGTCGTCTTGTTTTTGGCAAGAGCCGAACAATACGAAGACGCATACGATAAGCTCGCCGAGCACGGCGTGTTTTTACTGCAAAAGCCAACGGCACGCGCAGTTTTTGAAATCGCTTCCGGCTGGATGATCAGCGCGCGCGAGCGAATAAGAAAAACCGAAAAGAAGACGCTCTCTATAGAAGAAAAAATGAATGAGATCCGTATTGTCAACCGCGCAAAATGGTTACTTATAAGCGAACTTAAAATGACCGAGCAGGATGCTCACAGATACATAGAAAAACAAGCGATGGACCGTTGTGTTTCGCGCAAACAAATTGCGGAAGAAATCATAAAAACCTACGGATAAATACGGACAATAGTTTAAGCGGCGGAATTTCCGCCGCTTTGCTTAGTTGTATATTATTTCTTTCATAACTATTTTCATAGCCCTATTTAGGATATTATTCATTGCACCTATCCACGCCATTTGCTCATCAGCTTTGAGTTGTTCGGTTACGTCCCACACTTATTTCATTTGCTCAACGAACAGAGAAAACAAATCTTGTGCTTGGCGGTCAATATCTTCAATATGTTCTTTCAATTTGCCCGAGAGCACAAGCCCTGAATATGCAACTCGTTTATGGTTACGCAGATAATCGTGATACATCATCCCGAATCTGCCGACCTTTGGTGCCTCCGGCGCTTCCAGGCAGGGAAAATAGTAATCACCCACCAATTCATATTTCAGCCCGGTCTTTTCATCTGTAATGTACTTTTCAAGTTCTTTCATGATCTGAAACCTCCAAAATTTCTTTATTTTTGTTGTTTCAGACAAGTCGAATGTTATTTCAGTCGGTTTCGGAACGTGTATCTCTGCCAGATTTCATCATAAAATTCACTTGCGTTATGAACACTCCGACCAGTCGAGAGCCTCGACACGCAATTCGCGTAATTGAGGTTCTCGTTTTTTATAGTTTATACCTCGCGCTTTTAGCTTGCGTTATGAACACTACGACCAAGTAAGAGCATATCCGTTCGGATATGCTCTTATATTTTTGTATTTTGTCAGAATACGGCATTAAACCCGTCAACAGCAACCGACAACCAACCGCAAATCTTAAAACGACTTGAAACATTGGGGGAAATGGTCATAAGTTACCCCACTTCCGCACCAAAAAGCAGGATTGAAAGTCATTTCAATCCTGCTTTTTCTGTTGTGTTTAATTCTTTTCAGTTGCATTTTCGCCGTCAATCCTGCGGAATAAGCTTCCCAATATTTCATCCTGTGTCAAACAGTGTATTACAGTGTTTTCTATTTCGGTGCATAAGTGCAGACGGCTTGCAACGGGGAAAAGTGCTTTAAACTATATATCTAAATAATTTATTATCTCGTTCCATTTTATATCAATTCCACATTTTTTGTAGATCTCAATATAGGTGGCTATTTTTACAAATTCGAAGACGTTGAACAGCCATTTGTTATCAATATCTTTGTATCTTATGACTTTATAGTTTTTTTCTATTGGCAATTTATCATCAATATAAAAGCCCGTGTGGGAATAGTAATTTCGGAGATTTCTAATTTCTTGTTCAATTTCTTGTTCTGGTTGATTTCCGAAGAATCTGTTTTTAAGGCTTTGATTATCTTTTAAAATATTTAATAGAAATGTTGTGCATTTTCCTTTCCCTTTTGCTTTGTTTTCTTCAGTTTTAATGTATTCGAGTGTCTTATAATGCTCAAGAAAGCTAATTTCTAAACTATGATGATTGTCATCATAGTTTAGAATTGGAAAGAGAGCATTCTTTGAATCTTTTTCAATCCGACATATATTATCAAAAGCGTTTACAAAAACTTGCACGATTTGCGATTGGTCATGGAGATAAAATTCTTTTATCTTTGGTTTTGTTTCGTCAGTTTGAGCTTTTTTGTCTTTGCAGTTGAAACCGAATCCGCATCCTAAATCTAATACCGTCTTTCCCTGTAAATCGGGAAGCAACCTTTTCATTGCAGGCTGTTCCAAAAGCTCATTGAAACTGTCATTGCTCAAACGAGTATTTTTGTAATTTTCAAAGAACTCATTATTATCGTAAATGTTTTGTTGCACAGTTACCTCCGATGTTGTTTAGCTTTTAATGAATTTTTTATTTAAATATTGTTCGATATATATTTCTTAAACTCTTCAAGTTCAGTTGACTTTATGTAATATCCAAGATTTGTCATTACGGGAGTGTTTGCCCTTATTTGTTGCTGTGTAGGAATTGTTTTAACAACTATATCTCCTTGTGCATTATATTGAGGCCCAGCAAATAAAACTCCAAGAAAAATAATCCTGCTAGCAATGTTGTAAGCTCCTTTTTTATCAGCATAACCTAATTCATTAAGAATGAATATCGGTGAGCCAGAAGAACCAGGGAAACAAGCCATATCAACTAAACCAATTCCTTTATTATTAAAATCAAGAGCAGGGTGAGATGCGGTATAACCTTTTCTAAAAATAGGAAAATTATTGTTTGAATCCCACAATCCAATAGGATACCCAACCATAACTAATTCCTCTAGAGCACTGAGCTCGTTTAACTTTTGAGTTGTAGCAACAATTGAATCATCAATTGGAATATAAAACACCTCTTTCCCTGTTATCATTTTAACTTTCTGGAATAGGGGATTAACGAAACAAAAACATAAATCCTGATTCGAATGAAATATCCAATTAGCAACAAATTGAACCGGATAGTTTTCATTAGATTCGTTATCTCCAGTTTTTAAATGAAGATAGAAGGTCATTGGCTCATTAGGATTGTTATTAACTACATGTTTATTGGTAATAAGTATAGGGATAACTTTATCATCAATTCTAAAGTTGTAAAAGAATCCTGTTCCTGTTGAACCATCACTTGCTACAAGTCTAACTGTATTAAACATCAATTGTTCAGACAGTGTTTGAGGGTTCATAATTATCTATCCTTTCTATTAACAAGTTTTGAGTGTTTAAATAACGTTATAGTGTGTTTTGCATTTCAGTCATAAATCACTTTTCTGCAACAAAAATGTTTGCAAGTTCTGTTTCTATAATCTCGCTTACCATAAATCCTGACTGTTTTAAATAGGTTTCAGTGTCATTCGGATTATCAGGATATACTGCAATTTTTCTTGTGCCTAAATCAATAAATTTATCTTGGCTTTTGTCTATTGAAAGGACAAACCTACCATTTGAATTTAGCAAATTGTAAATCTTATTTATTGTGTTTTGCTTGTCCTCAATATGCATAAATGTCAGCGATGAATATATAACATCAAATTTGCTTTCAAAATCGTGTTCGTTAAAATTACCGCAAATCAAGTCTGCATTATTGTTTTTCGCAAGGTGTTCTTTAGCTCTTGCTATCGTTTTAGGAGATATATCAATACCGGTAAACTGTTTGCAGAGTGGGGCAATACGAATAGCCAATCTGCCTGTTCCAACACCTATTTCAAGAACTGTTTTGTTTGAATCGGGATGCATTTTATCAATGAAAACCTGACCATCCCATTTGTCCATATACTCCTGTAATGGTTTAGGATCATTAACGGGATCATTGTTTTCTTCTATCAATTTATCATAATGCAATACTATATCGTTTGTCATAATCTCACCACCATTTTTTTACGACTTGATTTTACCATATTCGCATAGGTATTTCAATAAAATAATGGCTCTGTTTTCAGCTTGGTTAAACTTAAATACGATAAATGGGACATAGCAAAGTGGGTACGGGATACTGCCCGTTATTTCGGCTTGCCGAAACAAGACACCTGTGGGCGATGCTTGGACTCACGGTTAAGGGAGTTATTACGGTGGTTGTTTCCACTATAAAATGAAAGCCGCTCGGCGTTGCCGTGCGGTGTGAACTGCCGCAACGGGTGCGGCTTTATCCTGCCTGTAAATAGGCACCACCCGAAAACGAAGAAGTGAAAGCCTGAAACCCCTTGAAAACACTGAATAGTTGAAAAATCCAAAGCCTTCAAAAAACCCCCGAAAAGCATGGCTACGGATGCCGATTTTCCTTGTGGCTCTAAGCGAAACTGACTCTATGAGAGTACATACTGGAGTGAACTGTTGTTCACGAGAGTAATCACGGAAATTCTGTCTTATATCAAAGGGCTTTCCATCAACTCCGTTATACATAACGAGGCAATAGTCCTTTGGCATTATTGCAAGATTGTCGGCAAAACATCACTTGCAGTAAGCTCATTCCTAAATCTGACCGTGTTTTCCCTGAAATACTCTTGGTAGTTCTGGCGGGGAAATTTTTATAGAATGTAATTGTGTGGTGTGGTATAATAATAACGGTGATAAATTTATTACTGTAACGGGGATGATTTGATTGACTGATAACGAAAAGATTAAAAGACTGCAAAGCTTTATTGATGAGTCACAGAACATAGTTTTCTTCGGCGGGGCAGGTGTTTCCACCGAAAGCGGCGTGCCGGACTTTCGCAGTAAGGACGGTCTTTATAACAATAAAGATGTGAGATTTGAAAAATATAGTCCCGAGTATTTATTGAGCCATACCTGCCTTACGCGTGAGCCTAAGGTGTTTTTTGAGTTTTACCGGCAGAAAATGGACGCGCGCTTTGCAAAGCCCAACGCGGCACACATATTTTTAGCTGGGCTTGAATCGGCAGGGCGGCTAAGTGCCGTAATCACTCAGAATATCGACGGGCTTCATACCGATGCAGGGAGCAGAAATGTATACGAAATTCACGGTTCAACACGGCGGAATTACTGCATTAAGTGCGGTAAAAAATATCCTGCGGATTATATATATGAATCAAAAGAAGATATACCGCGCTGTGACTGCGGTGGGATGGTGCGCTGTGATGTAACGCTTTATGAGGAGGCACTGCCGGAGCGTGCGGTCAACGGTGCTATAAACGCAATTAAATTCGCCGATATGCTTATTATTGGCGGAACATCACTTACCGTTTATCCGGCGGCATCATACATAAAATACTTTTCGGGCAAGCACCTTGCAGTTATTAACAAAGACCCGTTAAGTGTTTTTCTTGACCCGGAAAACGATATAGAAATAAACCTTCCTATAGGTGAAGTTTTTTCACAGTGCAGAGTAAACTAAAGGGTGAATACTTATGAAAAAAATAATGTTTGTGTGTCACGGCAACATTTGCCGAAGTCCGCTGGCAGAATTTGTTATGAAAGATTTAGTGGGTAAACAGGGATTATCCGATGAGTTTCTTATTGAGTCAAGCGCTACAAGCAGTGAGGAAATAGGCAACCCCATATATCCGTCCATAAAAGAAATAATGCGAAAGCACGGGGTGCCTTTTAGTGAGCATTATGCCAAAAAACTTAATCCTGATGATTACGAAAAGTTCGATTTGTTTGTTATTATGGATAGCAATAATTTCAGAAATATAAAGCGAATTTTTAGGGATGATAGTGAAAATAAAATTCATTTTCTGTTGGAATTTGCAGGGATAGATGGCAATGTTGCCGACCCTTGGTATTTTGGAAATTTTGAAAAAACATATAGCGATATTCTGATAGGTTGTAAAGCATTGCTTGAATGTTTAAATTGATTTAATTATCGCGCATATTAAGAAAATAAACAAACATAGCCGCCGGGAAACCGGCGGCTATGTTTTTAAGTGCTAAACAATATTCTTAAATTAGCCCTCGATGGTGCAATACATAAAGTATTTATATCCAAGCGGGTTAGAGAAGAATCCCTTAACTGAAGAATCAAGCATATAAAGGTCGGTGTAGAAGTAAATAGGAGTTACACAGCCGGACTTCATAAGCATATCTTCAGCCATGTGCATCATAGCATAACGATTCTTAGCATCAGTGCAGCTCTTAATTCTTGAAATAAGAACATCATAAGTCTCTGCCCAAGTGCCGTTTTCAACCTTATCCTCGTAACCGAATTTTGTAAGGTCGATGCTGTAATTAGCAATCTTTGCATGGTCGCCCTTGCCGAACTGGATATCGTTGTTACCGGAAGCGGTAGTCCACATATCAAGGAAGCATATCGGGTCGTTGTAGTCAGCAAGCCAACCGTTACGAGCGATTGAATAGTCACCCTTCTTACGAGTGTTAAGGAAGGTAGCCCATTCCTGGTTTTCCATGTTCATTGTGATACCAACATTAGCAAGTGCAGACTGGATGTATTCACCGATAGCCTTGTGAGCTTCACTTGTGTTATAGAGATAGGTCATAGTCGGGAAGTTGGTAAACTTCTTTGTTGCCTCATCATACTTGTAGTACTTCTTAAGAGTTTCAATTGCAGAATTGAAGTTAGCCTCAACAGCCTCTTTAGAAGCATCAAAGTAACCGTCAAACTTATCGCTGACACCTGTGTTCTTATAGAACTCGGAACCGTCAGCATCGGTAAGACCCATAGCAACGAAAGAAGAAGCCGGGAGCTGACCGCCCTGAGCGATTTCATCTACGATATAGCTACGGTCTAAAAGGAGAGATACGGCGTTTCTGATTTCAGCTTTAGCATTTTCAGCTTCAGCACCCTTAAGGGTTGAATCAGAGGGGAGAATTTTCTCGTTGATATTCCAGCAAACATAGTAGGTACCGATCTGACCTACATTGTAGAACTCATCCGGATAATCCTTTTTGAGGTTTGCAATTTCATTTGTGGGAACATCGTCTATAAGGAGCCATTCGCCATTCTTAAAGTTAGAAAGCTGGTTGTTGGCATCATCAGAGAGGTAGAAGTTAATGGTATCCATTTTAACTTCGTCAGCATCCGGATGATCAGCATTCTTTTTAAGAGTAATAAGTGAGTTGTGATCCCATTTTTCAATGGTGTAAAGACCGTTGCAAACATATGTGGCAGGATCTGTTGCCCATGACTCATTGGAAACGACATCTTCTCTTACCGGGAAATAGGTCGGGAAGGCAAGAAGCTCGTTCCAGTAGCTCACAGCGTTAGCAAGTGTAACCTTAATTGTTTTTGCATCAACTGCTTCAACATTGAGTTTTGCATCGGGATTTACCGGATTACCCTCATCATCAGCTTCGGTAACCTTGTCATAACCGTCAATAACCTCAAACATATAACCGTAGTCAGCTGCGAGGTCAAGAGAAGCGGCTCTCTGCCAAGCGAAAACATAATCGTTAGCAGTAACATCTTTACCGTCAGACCACTTAAGACCATCTCTGAGGGTATAGGTGTAGGTTACTGTACCGTCCTCGTTTTCAACGCCCTCTACGAGCTCTTTTGCAGCATCGGCAACGATTTCGAGCTTACCTGATTTATCCTGTGACCATTTTGCAAGTCCGGAGAAAAGGTGAGCAAGCAATGTAGCACCGTCAACCGCCGAGTTAAGAGCAGGATCGATTGTGTCAGGCTCGGAAGCAAGACAAACCGAAATAGCAGATGCTTTTGCCGTTTTGCTGCCTTCTTTCTCGCCGCAGGCTGCAAGGCTTAATACCAAAACCAAGGCGAGAGCGATAGCAATTATTCTTTTCATTTCATTTCATCCTTTCTTTGAAATAAAATTTATTTTAGTACAGAGAATAGAACTGTACTTTTAAACATTTATTAATCGTTTATTTCCGCTAAGCGGTGACATGCAACGAAATGTTCTGTTGATACCTCTTTAAATTCAGGCATACTTTCTGCACACTTATCTGTAGCATAGCGGCAACGGGTCCTGAACGGACAACCGGAGGGAGCATTAAGCGGACTCGGAATATCGCCTGTAAGCACTACACGCTGGTTTGCACGGGCAATTTTAGGATCCGGAACCGGAACTGCGGATAAAAGAGATTTTGAATACGGATGAAGCGGATGATCATATATTTCGGAAGCGGGAGCAAGCTCCACCATATGCCCTAAATACATTACCGCAATCCTATCTGAAATATGCCGTACTACCAAAAGGTCGTGTGCAATAAACAGATATGTAAGACCAAGTCTTTCCTGAAGCTCATCAAACATATTAATAACCTGAGCCTGAATGGAAACATCGAGTGCCGAAACCGGCTCATCACATACTATAAAATCAGGGTTTACCGCTAAAGAGCGCGCAATACCTATTCTCTGGCGCTGACCGCCTGAAAACTCGTGGGCATATCTTGCCGCGTGCTCGCTGTTAAGACCTACATAATCCATAAACTGCAGGATTTTCTCCTGGCGTTCTTTTTTATTGCTGTAAAGCTTGTGTATATCAAGCGGTTCACCTATGATGTCAGAAACCGTCATACGCGGATTAAGAGAAGAATACGGGTCCTGGAAAACCATAGTAGCTTTCTTTCTGAATTCTTTTATATCAGACTTTGATTTTATTTCTTTTCCGTCATACCAAATCTCGCCGCCGGTGGGCTTATAAAGGTGAAGTATTGTTCTGCCAACGGTTGTTTTGCCGCAGCCGGACTCGCCTACAAGACCTAAGGTTTCTCCTTTATTAATGGAGAAAGATACACCATCGACCGCTTTAAGCGGCTTTGATTTAAACATACTGGTGCTTATATTAAAATACTGCTTCAAATCCTTTACTTCTATAAGCGGTTTATTATCAGCCACGACTATCACCATCCTCTTCAAGAACTATACTGCCATCATCCAGTCCTTTTTTAACATTCATCCAACAGGTGGCAAAATGGTCATCGTTGATTTTTTCGCCGATTGCTCTGTGGTTTATGCATATCTTCATAGCCGCATCGCAACGCGGTGCAAAGGGGCAACCCTTAGGCATATTAAGAAGATCTATAGGCGTACCGGTTATAGGCTGCAGTTTTTTGCCTGCGGTATCGGCCGTAGGTATTGAGCGCATAAGACCTTTGGTATATTCGTGGCGTGGATTATAAAATATCTCATCCGCAGTACCTTGTTCACATATTGACCCGGCATACATAACTATTACCTCATCGCACATCTGAGCTACAACACCCAAATCGTGGGTTATAAGGATAATAGCCATACCGAGTTCCTTTTGCAGATCTGACATAAGCTCAAGTATCTGAGCCTGAATTGTAACATCAAGTGCGGTAGTAGGCTCGTCAGCTATAAGAATATCCGGTTCGCAGGCAAGCGCCATAGCAATCATAACTCTTTGACGCATACCACCCGAAAGCTCAAACGGATACTGCTTCATTCGCTTCTCAGGTTCGTTTATATTAACGAGCCTCAGCATTTCAATAGCTCGCGCGCGTGCCTGCTTACGAGTGCGGTTTGTATGAAGCATAATAGGCTCCATAAGCTGTCTGCCGATAGTATATGTCGGATTAAGGGATGTCATAGGGTCCTGGAAAATGATAGAAATTTTATTGCCCCTTACAGCTTTCATTTCTTTTTCGTCTATTCCCACAAGCTCTTTGCCGTCAAATTTAATTGATCCGCCTACAATTTTGCCTGTGCCGGCGAGTATCTGCATTATTGAATATGCAGTAACCGATTTACCGGAACCTGATTCACCTATAATTCCCAAAACTTTTCCACGGTCGAGGAAGAAGGAAACATCATTAACTGCTTTAACCTCTCCGGCATCGGTGAAGAAAGATGTACGAAGATTTTTAACTTCTAAAAGCGACATAATTACCCTCCTCCTTAATTGTTGAGCTTCGGATCGA
>CACXEV010000067.1 GCA_902766755.1 Oscillospiraceae bacterium
CGCCGCCGAAGGCAGTCTTGACTATGATTCAATCAACGAAATAATGTCCGAACTCAAACCCAATCAGGTGGAAAAACTCAAAATACCAATGGACAGTATAAGGCAGTATGCCCCACGTGGTTCAACACCGAAAGATATGGAAAATCTGCTTATCCGTCTTGCAAGAGAAAACTATGAACGCCAGTGCCGTATGCGCGATGACGATGCAAGATAAGGAGGTGGCAAGGATGAGTGAGTTAGCATTAACAGCAAAAGAAATAAACCTTATGAAGTTTATAGGCACTAAAGAAGTTGCCGCTCTTATGGGTTGCTCGATTCCTGTGGCTCGGCAGATTATGAGGCGCAAAGATTTTCCGCTTGTTAAATGCGGCAAGAATCTTAAGGTAATGGCATCCAAGTTTATGGAATGGGCTTCGACAAGGCGAATATAATCGCATATTTGCAAACGGTGCGGGCATTGTTCTACAATGCCCGCACATAACAAGGAGGTAAAAAATATGTCAAAAATTATTAAAAAAAGGTCAAACGGTGACGGCTCGTTCAGTTACAACGAGAAGCGAAAAGTATGGCAGTATCGCCTGACCATACCGGGACAATTCGATAAAAACGGCAAAGCAATCAGGAAGGCTGTTTACGCAAAGACAAAGGACGAATGCCGGAAAAAGATGAAAGAGATTGTAAACAGATACGAAACCGGAACGATTTACTCATCCGAAGACCTTACAATATATGCCTACGGCAATCAGCTGATTGAAAAGAAGGTTAAACTGAATAAAATCCAATCTCAAACCGCGCATCGGGAGTTCGGCACTCTTAATATGTTAAGCCCGATTTACGGTACACGGCTGCAAGATGCCACACCGATTTTGCTTCAAAACTTTCTTATTGACTATTGCACGAATTATACCAATTCGGTTATCGACAAAATCTATATGCTCTTAAACCGAATTTTCAATAACGCGGTTGATGATAAGCTGATCCTCGAAACGCCTATGAAGCGGGTTGAAAAGCCGAGATCGGTAAAACGGGAAGTAAAAGTGCGGGCGTTGACTCTTGAAGAGCAGACTGAATTTATCCGTCTTCTTCAAACAGAAGATATTCAGTTCGCAGAAGAAATGCTCATCTCCCTTTTTACCGGTATGAGAATGGGTGAAGTGGTTGCTCTCACAATAGGTGATATTGATTTAGAAAACGGATATATCAACATTCACCGCACCATGGCGACCGACGAGGGCGGAAATCCGTATATAAACGACCGAACAAAGACCGATACAGGTATGCGTGTTATCAAAGTTACCGATGAAGTAAAGCAACTGCTGAATGATATATGCAAAGGGCGAAGCAAACACGAATTTGTATTTACCCGTCCTGACGGGCGTTTTATTTCAAGACCGATGATATACAGTCAGTTCCGCAGGATGGACGACAAGTATCACTTTATCAAACCGCAGGTCAACACAAAAGTAGACCTGCACTCTCTGCGACACACCTTTGCAACAAGATGTATCGAATCGGGAATGCAGGCGAAAGTTTTACAACACATTTTAGGTCATAAAGATATTACAACAACCTACAACACCTACGGTGATGTGTTTGATAAATTTGAATTTGATAATATCACAAAAGCGGAAAATTATTTAAGGGAAAACGGACTTTCAATTTACGGGAAAACAAAGCCGAAAATCATAAAAATGGCGTGATTTTGTATGCCAATTTTATGCCAATACGATCAGATTATGCCAATATTATGCCAATATTTACGACCTTAAAATGACTTAAAGCAATTTCACCGTAATTCCGTAAACCCGCATAAACAGGGCGTTTAAGGGCGTTTTGGCACAAAAAACGGGCAGGTTAAAAAACCTGCCCGGATGGTGGGAGAGGGTGGATTCGAACCACCGAAGTCGAAGACAACAGATTTACAGTCTGCCCCCTTTGACCGCTCGGGAACTCTCCCATATATATTCCACTAAAAATGGAGCTGGTGGACGGACTTGAACCCCCGACCTGCTGATTACAAATCAGCTGCTCTACCAACTGAGCTACACCAGCAATTTTAGCGCCCAATTACTATATCATATTTACGGTATAAAGTCAAGGGTAAATTTAATTTTTTCAAATAAAATCTGCATATAATTACCCTCAGGGACTAAGCCCTGAGGGTTGACTTTTTAATTAGTCATTTTTATACTTTTGACGCTTAGTATAACTTGTATGAAGTGCGTGATGTGCCTTAGGACCACCGAAGCCATCATACCACTCACTATAAATCATTTTTATAGCCGGTGACTCGTGTGACATTCTAAGCGGCATTTCTTTATCCTGATCGTAAAGAGTTTTAGCGCGAACAGCTTTAAGATCAACGGTATCGCGAATATACTGCGGCTGAATCGGCTGACCGCCGCCGTTTACGCAACCGCCGGGGCAACCCATTATTTCGATAAAGCCCCAACCGTTCGGATTGCCGGATTTAAGCTGATCCATAACATGTTTTGCCGCAGCGGCGCCCGAAGCAACCGCAATTTTAAGGTCGGTACCGCCAACATTAACGGTGGTTTCTTTAAGACCCTTTGTGCCTCTTACAGCTTCAAGCTCAATCGGCTCATTAGCGCCGTTAAGCCAAGCATTAGCTGTTCTGACAGCCGCCTCCATAACACCGCCGGTAGCACCGAAGATAACAGCGGCGCCGGTATCATCACCAAGCGGATTATCAAACTCTTCATCGGGAAGGTTTTTGAAATTGAGACCTGCCCTATCAATCATCATACCGAGTTCGCGTGTTGTGATAGCAATATCAACATCCGGAACACCTGCGGCAGACTGGTCATCACGGCCGATTTCAAACTTCTTAGCAGTACACGGCATAACTGATACAGATACGATATCCTTAGGATCAACGCCGTTTTTCTCAGCCCAATAAGTTTTAATAACCGCGCCGGTCATCTGCTGAGGTGACTTACAGGTTGATAAGTGCTCTAACAAATCGGGATAATAGAACTCGCAGAACTTAACCCAACCTGGTGAGCATGAG
>CACXEV010000068.1 GCA_902766755.1 Oscillospiraceae bacterium
AGAAAACAAGGTTGTTTTTTTGAAAAAATTATGATAGTATGTGGTTAGTAAATCTATAGTGAATGCATTTTCCTACAATTGGTTGTAGAATTAAGAAAACCCGACTATTCTGTATTTATTATTGGAGGTTTATTATGGTGGCAAATAATAATAAAAACAATTCCTCGGAATCTGTTACGGATCTTGAAAGACTAAACCTTCGCATAAGCGGAATGTGCATTACTGACGAATACGAGCTCTTATCAAGCGGCGAGCAGACTGAGGTTTCTTATTACAACGTTTTTTATGGTGGCGAACAGGACAGAAAAGTGCTCAAAAAAAGGACTGTTTGTGACACTTCGGCGGTTATTGACACGCTTAACAAATTCAATTTTATCGAGTGGAACGGTTTTTACGGAAAGCATCCTGAAGGAGTGCTTGACGGAAGAATGTTCAATCTAACCGCAACGATAAACGGCGGAAAAGGCTTGTATGCAAGCGGCTCCGAGAATTTCCCCGAGAATTTTTATGAATTTGAGCAGTGGCTTTATGAAACGCTTAAGGACTGTGAAGAAATCGGTTAAGTGATGCAAAATAAAATCAGAACAAAATTTAAATCAAAATATTGCTTTTGTTTTTTCTTTGTGATATAATTAACAGGTATTATAAGCGGTTAAGGCAGGTGTTGATTATGTCACAGTCTATTCATGACGGTCATCGCAAGCGTATGCGCGAGGAAATTATGAAAAACGGGCTTGATAAAAACACTCCACCGCATAAAATTCTTGAATTTCTTTTGTTTTACTGCATAAGCCGCAAGGATACTAATCCGATAGCGCACGCGCTTATAAATAAATTCGGCTCACTTTCAGGCGTGCTTGATGCGCCTATTGAGGAAATAGCGAAGGTTGAGGGTATGAGCGAAAGCTCCGCTTTGCTCATAAAATCAATAATGCCTATCGCGCGGATATATTATAATGAAAAGTCAAATGAAGTGCCTGCTTTTATGGGACTTGACGATTTGGGCGAGTATGCCGCGAAGCAGTATATAGGGCTTACAACCGAGAGGGCAGGCGTGATATCGCTTGACGGCAAAGGCAAGCTATTAGGTTTTGATTTTTTATCTGACGGTGACGTTTCTTCTGTTGGTCTTTCGTTTCGTGATGTTATCGGTTGTATAATAAAGCGAAATGCCGTTGCCGCGGCACTTGTGCATAATCATCCGAGCGGTATTGCAATACCCAGTATGAAAGACGGTGTTGTTACCGAACAGCTTGCAAATACGCTTGAGAGTATCGGCGTTTATCTTATTGATCATATAATTGTAGGAGCAGGAGACTATGTATCTATGGCGCAAAGCAGGGAGTATTCGCACATATTTTCCGCACGTTAAATGTAGTTTTTATCCGGGCTTTTGCCCGGATATTCCTGTTTTATAGATATAATCAAAGGGGAATGAATATGAAAATAAGAAAAGCAGAAAAGAAGGATATCAAAGGCATTATGTGTCTGCTTCGTCAGGTGCTTGAAATTCACGCGGAAATAAGACCTGATATTTTTATCGGTGGCACTTCAAAATA
Source organism: Oscillospiraceae bacterium (assembly GCA_902766755.1). Lineage (GTDB taxonomy): Bacteria > Bacillota > Clostridia > Oscillospirales > Acutalibacteraceae > UBA737. The sequence continues at coordinate 1,560 of CACXEV010000068.1, forward strand.
CACCGAAACAGAGCTTTCAGAGATACTGACGGATGAAAGCAGACCTATTTATGCAGCTTTATCGGACGACGGCAGTGTTTGCGGATATGCCTTTTGTGTTTTAGAGGATATAAAGGGTGAAAACGCGGTTTATCCGCATAAATCGCTTTACATAGATGACCTTTGTGTAGATAGCCGTTACCGCGGCAAACACATAGGTAAAGAAATATTTGATTTTGTTAAATGTGAGGCAAAAAAATACGGTTGCAAGGATATAACGCTCGCCGTTTGGGAAGGAAACGATAAAGCATACGCATTTTATAAAAAAATGGGTATGGCAGAAAGAAAAAGAATTATGGAACTGGAGCTTTGAATATTGAATTAGTTTGCTTTTTTAAGTCGGGAAGAGAGCTGTTGAAAATGCATTTAAATTTAAATGGTCATTGCTTAAAATGCGGTTTATGCTTAGTGTTATTTTTTGTGATTTCTGTCTGTTATATCTTTGGTTTAGTATTTAATGTTTTTGCGGAAAGTGACGGTATATATATCTACCGTATAGAAAACGGAGCGGCAATCATTTCGGGTATTGATAAGTTGCCAGGCGGAGTAATAGAATTACCGTCTGAGCTTGGCGGATTTACCGTTGAGGGAATAGACGACTGGGCTTTTAAAAACAACAACTTTATAAATCAAATAATTATACCGAGCACAATTAAAAAAATAGGCGACGGTGCATTTTCCGGTTGTAGTATGATGCTCTCCGTTATAATTCCGGAGGGATTGGTGCATATAGGGTGGGATGCTTTCAGTAATTGTACTTCACTCAGGAGTATAAATCTGCCTGATACCGTTACTGCGGTAGGAGGCTTTGCTTTCAGTGGATGCAGTGCGCTTCATACCGTTATATTAGGCTCGGGTGTTACTTCAATAGGCAGTTTTGCGTTCGAAAAATGCACTTCTCTTAAAACGGTTTACTTACCACAAAAGCTTGAAAGAATAGGCATTTCGGCATTTGCAGGGTGCGATGAATTAAAGGACATTTTTTATCCGTCAAGTAAGCTTGATATGGCAAGAATAAATCAGTTTCCCGGGACCTTTTCAAAGGCTCAACTATGGCATTATAACAATTCCGAAGAAGGAGTAAAGGCAGGCGATACTGATGGCAACGGGTTTGTAAATAACAAAGATATTACAAGGCTTTTTAAATATCTTTCGGGTTGGAATGTCGCGGAAAACTATGACAAATATGATTTAAATGCGGATAGTAAAGTCAATAATAAAGATTTAACCTTGCTGTTTCGTTATTTGTCTGGCTTTGCAGTATTGGTGTATTAATATAACTTAATAGTTCGGCAAACAAACCGGAAAGGAATAAATCCTTTCCGGCTTGTTTTTGTGATTATGAGAACGGGTATAAAAATATTGAAAAATTCTATATGTAGTGTTATAATGTTATGAATTACTATTGATAGAAGGTGGGATAAATAATGCCTTTCAAGAAATGGGAAATCGGCACCGCGGATAAAGAAACAGCTAAAATGTTGGCTGAAGAATGCGATGCGGATTCTTTTGCGGCACTTATTGCCGTAAGCCGAGGCATAAAAAGTCCTGCCGAATTTGAACTTATGATGTCAAATGAGCCGCTTCTCTGTGAGCCGAGAGAGCTTGCGGATATATCTGTTGCGGCGCGGTTTTTGAATAAAGCAATTGAGGATAATAAAAAAATTGCCGTCTTTGGTGACTATGATTGTGACGGCGTTACAGCTACGGCAATAATGCTCGGGTATCTCAAAGACCGTGGAGCAGATGTTTGCGCCTATATACCTGATAGGGCGGATGAAGGCTACTCAATGAGCAAGCCCGCCGTTTTAAGGCTTCATAATCAGGGTGTGAATGTAATAGTAACGGTGGATAACGGCATATCGTGTGCTGATGAGATAGAGTATGCTAAAACGCTTAATATTGATGTTGTTGTAACCGATCATCATTTGCCGCCCGAAAAGCTTCCCGATGCCGTTGCGGTGGTTGACCCTCACAGAAAGGATTGCCAATCCTCTTTTAAAGAGGTTTGCGGCGCCCAGGTGGCATATAAGCTTATCTGTGTTATGGAGGATAAGGAGCCGGAGGAGTTGTTAAGCCGATACGGCGATTTGCTGGCAATAGCGATAATAGGCGATGTTATGCCGCTTATTAACGAAAATCGTTCTATAGTAAAATACGGTTTAGGCCTTATTAAGTCAAGACCGCGCATAGGGGTTTCAGCTCTTATCAACAGTGCCGGTATTGATAGGAATGCATTGACAAGCGGTAGAATATCTTTTGGTATTGTGCCTCGTATAAATACTGCCGGCAGGATGGGCAGCGCATACAGAGCGCTCGACCTGTTGCTTTGTGAAGATATGATGCAGGCTCTCACGATCGCCGGTGAACTCAGTGACGATAATGCCCTGCGGCAGAAAATCGAAAAAGATATTTTAGGCGAAGCTGTGCTTAAAATCGAAAAAAACGGATACGCACATAATCGCGTTATAGTGGTTGAGGGTGTCAACTGGCATGTCGGCGTTGTCGGTATTGTGGCTTCAAGGCTGTGTGATAGGTATTTAAAGCCGGCAATTGTTTTATCAGTTGACGGTGATATGGCACATGGCTCGGGCAGAAGTTATGACGGGTTTGAGCTTTATAACGCAATAGACGCTTGCAGTGATGAACTCGAAAAATACGGCGGACACGCTCTTGCTGCGGGTGTGAGCATAAAAATCGAAAAAATTGCCGATTTCAGAAATAAAATAAACGAATATGCGCTTAAAGAAAAATATCTGCCTCCGGTACTAAATCTTGACCTTAAAATTAATCCGGCAGCTATGGATACCGATATGGCTTATGCTATAAAGGCTTTAGAACCTTTCGGATTTGGAAATCCCGCACCTCAGTTTGGTGTATTCGGGGTAACGCTTCAAAATATAACCGAGCTCTCCGGCGGTAAGCATTTGAAATTGCTTTTTAAGAAAGAAGCAACGGTTTTTGCGGCTCTCCTTTTTTCGGTAAGCTTGGATAAATTCTGTTTTAAGGTCGGGGATGTTTGTGATTTGGCGGTAAGCCTCGATATTAACGAGTATAAGGGTAATAATATGCTTTCTGTTCAAATCAAGGCAATAAGACTGAGCCTTGATTACAGCGATGATATTTTCGTAGAAATTTCCGAATTTGATGATTTTGTTTCGGGATATGCTTTAAACAGAGATTTGCTTTGCCCGTCTCGTGAGGATATTGCCTTAGTTTACAGAAGTATTGCTTCTTCGCCTGTTTCGGAAAAAAGACTTGAATATCAATTTTTGAACGGTCCCGGATATGCTAAAACTATGACTGCGCTTATGGTTTTAAGCGATTTAGGGCTGATATCGCTTGTAAACGGTAGTTACACCGTGTCAAAGGGAAAAAATAAAACCGATCTTATGAACTCTGCGGTGTACAGGCGGCTTAAAGGTGGTGACTGAGTTGGACGAAAAGTATCATTCTGATTATAAAGGCTTGCTTGATTGCCTGAACTCTCAGGGCGGAGTTTATGATGAAGAGCTTATAAAACGGGCTTTTGATTACTGCGTTACTATGCATGCAGGTCAAAAGCGCTGGACTAACGAAGAATACTATATTCATCCGCTGTCCGTAGCCAAAATAATAATATCTATGGGGCTTGACAGTCAGTCAGTGGCGGCATGCCTTTTGCATGATGTTGTTGAGGATACAAAAGCCACTCTGGAGGATATAGAGGAGCTTTTCGGCGCCGAAGTTGCTTTGCTTGTAGACGGTGTTACGAAAATAGGTAAAATTTCCATAAATTCCAAAGAGCAGGAGCAGGCAGAAAGCCTCAGAAAAATGTTGATAGCTATGGGCAAGGATATAAGGGTAATTATTATCAAGCTTGCCGACAGACTCCATAATATGCGTACCCTTGATGCAATTCCCGAGGCAAAGCAACGCGAAAAATCTCTTGAAACGCTTGAGATTTATGCGCCCATAGCACATAGGCTCGGTATACGCTCGGTAAAAGAAGAGCTTGAGGATTTAGCCATAAAACATCTTGATCCGGTAGCATATTCCGAGATAGAGGAGTCTCTTATTATCCGTAAAACCCAAAGGGAAAGTATACTAAATGATATAAGGGCACGTATTGAAACAAGGCTTAAAGAGGAAATGCCCGGTGTAAAGATGCATTTTCAGGGCAGAGTAAAGTCTATTTACGGTATTTATCGCAAGATGTATATACAGGGCAAAAGCTTTGATGAAATATATGATATTTATGCGATAAGAATAATAACCGATACAGTGACCGATTGTTATAACATTCTCGGTATTATGCACGATATGTTCAGACCGATACCTAACAGGTTTAAAGACTATATTTCAACCCCTAAGCCGAATATGTATCAGTCGCTTCATACTACGGTTATAAGCCGTGAAGGCGTGCCTTTTGAAATACAGATAAGAACCGCTGAAATGCATCATACGGCTGAATACGGTATCGCGGCGCATTGGAAATATAAAGAGGGAATAATCGAAAATGATAAATCTCTCGAGCAAAGACTTGCCTGGATAAGGCAGATACTTGAAGCGGGAGAGGTTTCGGGCGATACCTCGGAGCTTGTAAGAAGCATAAAGGTCGATTTATCACAAGAAGATGTTTTTGCTGTGACTCCGAAAGGCGATGTTATAAACCTCCCTGTAGGATCTACTATTGTGGATTTTGCATTTGCTATACATTCGGCTGTAGGCGTTAAAATGATCGGCGCTAAGGTCGACGGTAAAATTGTACCTATAAACCATGAGATAAAAACCGGCGAAGTAATTGAGATTTTAACTACTAATCAAGCCGGGCACGGTCCCAGTCGCGATTGGATGAATATTGCCGTTACAAATTCGGCAAAAACGAAAATACGATCCTGGTTTAAAAAAGAAAAACGGGAAGAAAATATCGAGACCGGAAAATCAGAGCTTGAAAAGGAGCTCAGAAGAAGCGGTATTGAGTTTACCGATAAAGAATTTGATGAGATGACAGCCGAGCTTGCCCGTAAAATGCACTATTCGGAAACGGATGAATTCTTTTCCGCTATCGGTTACGGCGGTATACTTATTTCAAAGATTATACCGAGAATAAGAGAGGATTATAACCGGCGGCAAAGTACCGTATCAGTTCCGGAAATACCGGAGTCCATAGAGCATACTTCAGCTTCAAGTGAGGGCGTTGTGGTTGAGGGTATAGACAATTGTTTGGTTCGTCTGTCTCGTTGTTGTTCTCCGCTTCCGGGCGATGATATAATAGGATTTATTACGCGTGGTCACGGGGTTTCAATCCATAAAAGGGATTGTAATAATGTGCCAAAAGATCTATCGTCTGCTCAAGAGCCTGACAGGTGGATTGCGGCGCATTGGGATAAAGCAAAGAAAGAACACTTTATTTCCGCAATTCGTATCTATTCGGTAGACCGTGACGGACTCCTTTCGGATATTATGGGCGTGGCTTATAATATGAGACTTGCAGTTCATTCAATGAACGCCCATAAAACCGGCGGCGGAAATTGCGTTATATCTATTACAATAAATGCCGAAAGTGTAGAACACCTGAGCAGTATTATCGCCCAGATGGGGAAAGTAAACGGCGTTTACAGTGTAGAAAGAGTGATAAAATGAGGGCGCTGCTTCAAAGGGTTAAATCGGCATCTGTCAGTGTTGACGGCAGTATTGTTGGCAGTTGTAATTCAGGGTATATGATACTCTTTTGCGCGGTTGAGGGGGACTGTAAAAAAGATATAGAACTTCTTGCCCGTAAAACGGTAAATCTGCGCGTTTTCCGCGATGAAAACAATAAAATGAACAAATCCGTTCTTGAAATATGCGGCGAAGTACTTTGTATTTCGCAGTTTACTCTGGCGGCGGATACAAAAAAGGGTAATAGACCTTCATTTATCAGGGCTATGGCTCCAGAAAGTGCGAGCGATTTTTATAACAGTTACTGTGATGAGCTTAAAAGGCTCGGTGTAAAACGGGTAGAAAAAGGAGTGTTCGGCGCGGATATGGAGGTATCTCTTATAAACGACGGACCTGTAACGATAATGCTTGATACTGAGGTTTGGAACAAGAATGGAAGTTAAACTATTACTTAACGGTTCTTATATTGCAAGGTCAAACAGCTATGGTGTGGTGTCATCCGGTGCCGCAGTGGTGGTTGATTGCGGTAAATATGATTTGGCACTTCAAAATTTTCTTGATAACAATGCCGATAAATCAAGGCTCATTCTTTTGACTCACGCCCATTTTGACCATATTTTAGGTGCGGAGAAATTAAGAGAAAAAACCGGTGTACCGATAGCTATAGGTAAGACCGAAGCTATGAGAATGTGCGATCCAGAATATAATCTTTCCGCCAGGCTCAGAAATCAAATCCATAAATTTGAGCCGGATTATCTTATATCGGATGAGCAGACTGTAACCGTTGGGGATTTAAAAATTAAAGCGTATGAGGTGCCGGGGCATACTAAAGGCAGTATGATATACCTTATAGGTGATAATCTTTTCTCGGGTGATACCCTTTTTAAAAACAGCATAGGCCGCACCGATTTGCCAAGTGGAAACAGTGACGATATGCGTACTTCTTTAGACCGCATTATGTGGCTTTTTGATGATAAAGTTAAGGTTTTTCCCGGTCATGATGAGACTACAACAATCGGAGATGAGCGAAGGGAAAATCCCTATTTGAGGTAGAAAATGCAACTTTTAAATATAGGTCATAACTTTAATTATGAAACCGAAAAGGTAATAAGAATATTTTTTCCTTACGAAAAAATAAGCATTGTAAGTGAGCTTACTCAAGATGATGATACGGTTGTTTGTGAACTAAAAAAATGTGACGGATATATTAAAGCGGAGGTTTGCGTAAAATTATCAAGAAAAGAGGCTCAAAACAGCGAGCAAATATACTCGCACGATTTAAAATCAAGCGAGCTGGCGGTAGCCCGTTGCCTTTATACCTGCCTTAGCGAGATAACAGGTTACAAGAGCAGTTGGGGAATTCTTACCGGTATCAGACCTGCAAAGCTTTTTTCGAATATTGCCGATAGTATAGGCAATAATGAGGCAATATCTCTTTTTGAAAGCGATTATCTTTGTTCAAGAGAAAAAGCCGAGCTTTGCCTTAAATGTGCAGCAGGCGAAAAGCAAATAACAGATTTGAGCACAAAAGAATCTTTTAGCCTTTATGTTTCGGTGCCGTTTTGCCCCTCAAGATGCTCATACTGTTCGTTTGTTTCTCATTCTATAGAAAATGCAAAAGCAATAATCCCTGATTATCTGAAGCTGCTGAAAGAAGAATTGAAAATTACCGGTCAAATAGCTAAAAAGCTTAATTTAAGGCTTGAAACGGTCTATGTAGGCGGCGGTACTCCAACTTCGATCACTGCCGCAGAGCTTAAAGATTTACTCTCTGCGATAAAAGAAAATTTTGATTTTTCGACTGTCAGAGAGTTTACCGTTGAGGCAGGCAGACCTGATACAATCGACCGATTAAAGCTTGAAACAATAAAATCCGCCGGCGCTACAAGAATAAGTATTAACCCTCAAACGATGAATGACAGTGTCCTTTCCGCTATAGGCAGGCGCCACACATCTGATCAGATGAAAGAGGCTTTTTACCTTGCAAGAGAGGTAGGCTTTGATAATATAAATACCGATCTTATCGCCGGCCTTAATACCGATACCTTTGATAGCTTTAAAGATTCTCTTTTTGAAATATTAAAGCTTGATCCGGAGAGCGTTACAGTGCATTCGCTTTCTGTAAAGCGTGCGGCGGATATTACGAGAAACGGCGATTTGCCGCATTTATCTTCGGGTGCCGAGGCTCAGAAAATGGCAAATTATGCGCTTAAAACACTTGAAGAAAACGGGCTTTTGCCGTATTATATGTACAGACAGAGTAAAACGGTAGGGAACCTTGAAAATGTCGGATATTCCAAAAAGGGATTTGAGGGGCTTTACAACGTATTTATAATGGATGAGACTCATACAATTTTAGCCTGCGGAGCTTCGGCAGTAAGTAAGCTGAAAGAACCCGGCGGCAACAATATAGAGCGAATATTTAACTTTAAATATCCGTATGAATATATAAACAGATTTGATGAGATCATCTCCCGCAAAAGGGGAATTGAGGCATACTATGATAAGTACCTTGAATTTGATTAATAATCATATAAAAAATGATGTTAAATTATTTGTCGATTTGTGCGAAAAGGAATATATAGAGCAGATTATCGCTTTGGCAAAACAAATATCCGATAACGGAGATATTAAAATAGTGGCAATTGCAGGTCCGTCCGCTTCGGGTAAAACCACAACCGCACATATACTTATGCGCGAGCTCGATAAACTGAACGAGAAAACCGCGGTAATATCGCTTGATGATTTTTATTTTCCGTTTAAGGATTTACCTCTTAATCCGGACGGCAGCCGTGATATAGAATCGGTAAAGGCTTTAGATACTGTTCGTATAGAAAAGGCGTTTAAGGATATAATCACTACCGGCCATGCATTATTGCCGCAATTTGATTTTATTACAAAAACAAGAAATGAAAACGCGAAAGAAATTGACATCGGACATCGCGGAATTGCAATAGTCGAGGGGCTTCATGCAATCAATCCGGAAATTACCGGCATTGTACCGCATAAAAACATTTTAAAAATATATATAAGCGTAAATATTCCGATACTCGATGATACCGGCAAAAGGATACTGTCAAGCCGGCAAATAAGGCTTATAAGGCGAATACTTCGGGATGAAAAATTCAGGGGAGCTTCGCCGGAAGAAACACTTTTTCTGTGGGACAATGTTGTAAAGGGGGAAAATAGGTACCTTTACTGCTTTAAGGATACCGCAGATGTCAAACTCACTACACTTCACCCTTATGAGTTGTGCGTTTATAAAGAAAAATTTTGCAGAATGAAAAACAGCGTCAGTGCAGATACACCGAGTTATAATTACTTTATAAGGTCTGTAAACGCACTTGAGAATTTTTGCCCGATTGAAAGTAAATTTGTGCCTGGAAGCTCACTGATACGCGAGTTTATAGGCAATGAATAAAATAAAACTTCGGAGGTAATATTATGGAATTTTTTGATGATGCAGTAAATAAGACAAAAGAGGTTTTTGAAACCGTATCAAAGAAAACAGGCGAGGTTATAGCAACAGAAAAACAACGGTTTGATATGGCATCGCTCAAGACCAAGAGAGAAAAGGATTATACGGCACTCGGCAAAATTTATTATGAGTTTGTAAAAGATAATGAAGATGTGCCTGAAGGTGTTAAAGAGCTGGTTGACAGTATTAAAGAAAAAAGTCTTGAAATAGATAGGCTTGCATCTGAAATACAAGGTGCTAAAAATCGCCGCGTTTGCAAAAGCTGCGGAGCGAATATTGATAAGAATTCAATTTACTGCAATATATGCGGTGCAAAGCTTGACATCGAGGAATAATAATCTATGCTTTATGAAAAAATCGGCATAGTAATTGCCGACATTGATGAGTATGAACCCTTTTTGAAGACACTAAGTCTGAAAAACGATTATGATACTCCGTTTAAGAATTCAGTGACATTCAAATTGGGGAAATCTCAGGTTTATGCAGTATGCTCCGGCGTAGGTAAAGTGAATGCCGCGGCAGCTACAATGTTTTTAATAACGCGCGGATGCGAGGCTATATTTAATTTCGGACTTTCCGGCGAACTTTCAGGTGTGAGGCCAGGAGAGTTTATTTTGCCGGAAAGCTTTATGGAACACGATTTTGATTTAACCCCTCTCGGGTACAAGCCATGCGAAAAACCCGGGCAGGTCTATATTTACAAAGCAGATTCCGATTTGATAAAAATTTTTAATAACAAATGCGGCGCCGGCATTACATCTCTTGCTGTATGCGGTGACAGGTTCATAAGCGATACAAAAACCCGCGATTTTTTCATAAACGAATTTTCGGCTTCAAGTTGCGATATGGAAACGGCGGCGATGGCAAGCGTTTGTCATCTTATGGGCATACCGTTTTTAAGCTTGCGCCGTATATCGGATAACGCTTCGGACGATGCGGCTGAAAATTACAGAGAAATGAACCGAAACGAGGGCGGAAACCTTGCCGAAACATTTATTTCTTGCCTTCGGTCGGTCTGTGCAGAGGTGTGAAAATGTCCAATAACAAAACAAAGCAACAAAGCTTTTTGCATGGTTCTTTTATACTTATTGCCGCAACATTTGCGGCAAAGATAATAAGCGCTATATACCGTATACCTTTAGCGCATATATTAGGTCCTCGCGGTATGGGATATTTCTCTACTGCGTATGACCTTTATACTCCTATGTATTCCATAGCAATGGCAGGACTTCCCACCGCAATATCGAGAATGGTGGCGGAGTATTCCGCCAGAGGCAGATATAGGGATGTAAAAAAGACATTGCATATAGCTCAGGCGGCATTTTTAGTTACCGGCGGTATCGGCTTTGCACTTATGCTGTTTTTGGCTTTTACTTTGACCGGAAGTAATCATTTTGTTGTTTTCGGTCACGAATTTACGCTAAAAGCACTGAATTCCGGTGCGCTCCCGGGTATGGTATGCATTGTTCCGTCAATACTTTTTTGCTGTATTATGTCGGCATACAGAGGATATTTTGAGGGGCTTGGGAATATGACGCCTACCGGTGTCAGCGAAGTTTTTGAGGCACTCGGAAAGTTGATTTTCGGGCTCAGTATTGCCGCCGTTACCTTAGCTCGTACCAATAATACTTCTTATGCGGTTGCGGGAGCTTTGCTCGGTATTACAATAGGCGAGGCTCTGTCTACGATGTACCTGTTTATGAGGTATAAATTCTTTGGCGAAAAAAGCTTACCTCGTGAACTTTATAACAGCTCTGCCGAGCCTGACAGGGCAAAAAAGATACTTAAAACAATGATAGCCATAGCAATACCGATAGTTTTGGGTTCTCTTGTTAATAATATTACAAGTCTTATAGATGTTGCTATGGTTCAAAAGCAGCTTGCTGTAGCAATAGGAAAGGCACCCCAATATTTTTCAGAAAACTTTAAGGCATTCATAACATCGGAAACTGCCCAAATGGCAAAAGAAGGCAAGAGCTTTAATCTTGCCGGCGACCTGCCGAATGCGCTTTACGGATGCCATAGAGGTTACGCGTTTTCAATTTATCATTTGATACCTACGCTCACTACAACACTCGGTATCAGCGCTATACCGGTACTTGCTCGCACGTGGACTAACAAAGATATGACGGCGGTAAAATTCAACATACAAACAATCATAAGGACTACCGCAATAATTGTTATGCCTTGCGGACTTGGAATGTTCGCAATATCAAAGGGTATATTGTCGCTTCTTTATAACGATCAAAACGCTATAGCCGTAGCTGCGCCAAATTTAAGGGTGTTGGGTATTTGCGCTATATTTGCCGGTCTTAATTCACCGGTAATAGCAATGCTTCAGGCAGTTGGTAAGGAGGTAGTACCTCTTAAAAATATAGCGGTGGGTGCGGTACTTAAAATAGTTACTAATTTTATACTTGTCGGCACTCCGCATATAAATATTTACGGAGTTCCTATAGGAACTACAATTTGTTATCTTTATATATTCACCGCAAATTTCTATTGCCTTATAAAGTATACCGGTGTAAAGCCGGATTTTTATTCAATACTGATAAAGCCTCTGTTCGCAGGGACGTGTGCCGGAGTTTCCGCATATTTTGTTTACGCTTTTGTTTTTGCCGCTTTGGGTCACAATTCCATAGCTACCGCGGCGGCAATTATTGGCGCGGCGGTTGTATATGTGGTTGCTCTCGGTGTATTCAGAGTTGTTGAGAGTGAAGATGTTTTAACTCTACCTAAAGGTGAAAAAATACTGAATATTTGCAAAAAAATTCATCTTGTGAGGTAAAATCGGTAAAAAAATCCTTAAAAAAGGTGATTTTTTGAAAAAAATTAATAAAAGATATTGATTTTTTTTCAAAAATATGGTACAAATAAATAAACCCTTTAGTTAAAAAGTGGTTTTTAGAGATTTTTAGGAAACAGGTTTTCTTAAAAGAAAAAAATAGGAGGTTCATATCATGAACAAAACAGAATTAGTTGCAGCAATTGCAGAAAAAGCAGATCTTACAAAAAAAGATGCTGAAAAGGCATTGGCAGCAGTAATCGAGTCGGTTACTAAGGCTATTAAGAAAGGCGATAAGGTTCAGCTCGTTGGTTTCGGTACATTCGAGGCTCGCAAGCGTGCTGCTCGTGAGGGTGTAAATCCTGCTACAGGCGCTAAAATCAAGATTGCCGCTTCTAAAACACCGGTATTTAAGGCTGGTAAAGCATTTAAGGATGCAATAAAATAATTTAATTTAAGTAAGCCGCCGATTAACGGCGGCTTATGTTTTGTGTGTTATGAGAATTGATAAATATCTTAAATTATCCAGAATTATAAAGCGCCGTACTATTGCTAACGAGGCATGCGATGCCGGGAGAGTAAAGGTAGGCGGGAGAGCTGTAAAGGCATCTTATGATGTTAAAATCGGCGATATAATAGAGATTTCATTTGGAAACAGAGTTGTAAAGCTTGAGGTTACAGATGTTAATGATATCGTCAAAAAAGAGGATGCCGCAGGACTTTATCGAATAATCGAATAAAAAAAGCACCTTCTCAATATAAATATTGAGGGGTGTTTTATTTTGGAAGAAAACAATAAAGTTATACAAAATGTAATAATTGAAAGCAGAAAAAGGTTAAATATATCGGGCGTAAAAGAGGTTGTGAATTTTGATGATGAAACGATAATACTCGAAACAGTCCTTGCCAGGATGACGATTAAAGGAGAAAGCTTGAAAATTGAAAACTTTAACAATGAGACCGGAGACCTTTCCGCTGCAGGTATCATACATGCGGTAGTATATATGGCAGGTGAAAACACGGGCGGAGGCTTTTTGTCTCGCCTTTTCAGATAATATGTGGGAGATCAGCATTGGCGGTCAGTTGATTACCGGCCTTTATTCACTGGCACTGGGTGCCGTTCTTTGTGCCTTTTACGATATATTAAGGGCTTTCAGAAAAGCAGGCGCCGATTCGTTTATATCAGTGTTTATCGAGGATATTGTTTTTTGGCTTGTAAGCGCCGTTATGGTATTTCTGTTTTTTGTTTCTGTGACAAACGGAGAGATCAGAGGATATGTTATCCTGTTTTGCGTTGCGGGTTTTCTGCTTTACAGAATTACGGTAGGGAGAATAGCATTTTTCCTTCTTTGCAAGCTTTTTATTTTCGCATCAGGTATCTGGCGTAGAATTTCAAATCTGCTTGCCGATTTTTCCTCACTTATTATAAAGGCAACAAGCATATTTCTCAATAAAACAGCCAAAGCTTCGTCTGTTATTTTATCCTCTGTAAAAAAACTCTTGAAAAGTGTATATAATATGTTGTATACTAAAAAGCAAAGTGATAAACTGGAGAATGATGTTAATGAGTAAAGCTAAACGTTCAAGAAGCATTATAGTAAGACTTATCGTGCTTTTTGCGGCAAGCTATATGGTAGTAACTCTTATTGGTTTATACAGAGAGCTGTCAGAAAGTCAGAACAAGCTTAATGAGCTTAAGGCTACTTTAGAGAGTGAGCAAATCCGTATTGAGGAATATAAAGCTCTCCTCAGTGAAGGTTCGCATGCCGATATAATAGAAAAAGCGGCTCGCGAAAGGCTTGGATATGTTTATTCCAATGAGGAAGTATATGTCGATATCTCCGGCAATTAAAAAACAGTATTTCAGGAGGAAGCACAAAATTTAACCGTCGACATAGGGTTTTAATATGTGTGCAATGCTTAAATCTATGCAGTTTAAAGTGGGCGACATTGTAGAGGGTAAAGTAACCGGTATCACAAAGTTCGGCGTTTTTGCCGATATAGGCGATGGCGCCTCCGGTATGGTTCACATATCCGAAATTTCGCGCGATTATGTAAGCGATATAAACGAGGTGTTAAAAGTCGGGGATACCGCTAAAATGAAGATTATTTCTATCGGTGATGATGGTAAAATTGCCCTTAGCATCCGAAAAGCATTGCCGAATGAGCCTGACCGTAAAAGGGAGAAAAAACCTTATACACCGAGAGTTCCCTCTAAACCGGACAAATCATATGTTTTTGAGGCAACCACTGAGATTACAGGCAGCTTTGAAGAAATGATGAATAAGTTTAAGCAGAGAAGCGATGAAAAAATATCCGATTTAAAAAGAAAAAATCCCGATGCCCGCCGTACAAAACGCGGGTCAGGCGGACGATGAAAAATAGGCGGTGCGCTTGGGCGCTCTGCCTATTGTTATTTAGATAATTATCAGGAGAAAAGTATGAGAGAAATAAATGTTTCGATTATATCCGATGCCGTTGCGGATCTGTGCATAAAAGCTAATAAGCAGTTGCCCGAAGATTTATGTGCCTGTTTAAAAACAGCATTGTGTCTTGAAAATAGCCAAACGGCAAAATCGGCGCTTTCGGATATTTGTGAAAATCTTTCCGCCGCAAAACAACTTGATATTCCTATTTGTCAGGATACCGGTATGGCGGTTGTCTTTTTGGATATAGGACAAGATGTGCATTTTATAGGCGGAGATTTATATTCTGCTGTAAACAATGGAGTTGCAAAGGGATATATAAACGGACTATTAAGGAAATCCATAGTATCTGACCCTATAAAACGCTATAACACAAACGATAACACCCCTGCGGTTATACATATAAACATAGTCCCCGGTGAAAAGGTTAAAATAACTGTTGCGCCTAAAGGGTTTGGCAGCGAGAATATGAGTAAGATCTTTATGCTTAATCCGGCGGATGGTGAAGAGGGCGTAATTAAAGCGGTAATAAGTACCGTTAAAGCCGCCGGTTCAAAACCGTGTCCTCCGATAGTAGTAGGTGTTGGCATCGGAGGAGATTTCGAAAGCTGTGCGCTTCTTGCAAAGAGAGCACTTTTAAGACCGGTTGATACAAAAAACAAAGATGAGTATTATGAAGCACTGGAAAACCGCCTGCTTTGTGAAATTAATAAGCTTTTAATCGGCGTTCAAGGCTTTGGCGGAAACACTACGGCGCTTAAGGTGAATATTGAAACCGCACCCACTCATATTGCGGGACTGCCCGTGGCGGTTAATATAGGTTGCCATGTTACAAGACATTTATCGGTGGAGATTTGATAATGAATGAAAAATATAATTTAATTGCACCGACAATTTTCGGTATTGAGAGTATAGCCGCTGATGAATTCAGGCGTATGGGATTTGAAAATGTCACTGTCGAGAACGGCAGAGTACTCCTCTGCGGTGACGGCAATATGCTTGCCCGCGCAAATATTTGTTCCCGATTTGCCGAGCGTATACTTATAAATGTAGGACAGTTTCGTGCCACGACATTTACCGAGTTGTTTGACGGTGTTAAAAGTCTTCCCTGGGAACGATTTATAGGTAAGGATAATGCTTTCCCGGTAACGGGCACAAGTGTAAATTCCAAGCTCTTCAGCATATCGGACTGTCAGTCCATTATTAAAAAAGCTGTGGTTGACAGGTTGGCTGGCAAGTACGGCATACAGTGGTTTAGCGAAATAGGAGCAGAATGCCGTATAAAATTCAATATACTTAAAGATGATGTAACGGTTATGATAGATACCTCGGGCGACGGTCTCCATAAGCGCGGCTACAGGAGAAAGGCAAACGATGCTCCTATAAAAGAAACAATAGCGGCGGCAATGTGTGATCTTGCGCGTATTTATCCAGATACTGAAATTTACGATCCTTTTTGCGGAAGCGGTACAATACTTATAGAAGCGGCGCTTATGGCTACTCGTCGAGCTCCTGGCCTTAACCGTTATTTTTCTGCCGAGCGATTTGATTTTTTGGATAAATCGGTCTGGCGGGAGGAGAGAACTCGCGCGCAGGATAACATAATACATAATATTGATTTCAGGGCTGTGGGCTTTGATATAGATGCTTCTTCGGTGGAACTTACATTGGCAAACGCCAAAAAGGCCGGAGTAGAAAAATATGTTAAGGCGAGTATAGGTGATATCAAAGATTTTAAAACACCTGACAATCGTTTTTTATTGATTACTAATCCGCCGTATGGCGAACGGCTTTTGGATGTGGAAGAGGCAGAAGAATTATATAAAATTATGGGCGAGCGCTTTGATATGAAGCCGGGCAAAAAGTATTTTATAATAAGCCCTCATGATGAGTTTGAAAAACTTTTCGGCAAACAGGCTGACAAGCGCCGTAAGCTTTATAACGGAATGATAAAATGTCAGCTGTTTATGTATTTTAAAAATAAGGCGTGAGGAAATGAAATATTTATTCATAATAAATCCTACGGCGGGCAAGGGAAATAAGCAACAGGAAATAATAGACTCTGTAAATCGGTATTTCAAAGATAAGGATGATGATTACGAGGTTTATATCACATCTGCCGCCGGCGACGCCAAAAGCAAATCCACCGTCGTCGCACAATCGGGTGAAGAGCTTACAGTGTTTGCCTGCGGCGGTGAGGGTACTGTTTTTGAGGTTTTAAACGGTATAGTGGGCTTTGAAAATGTAAAGCTCGGGGTTATACCCTGCGGCTCTGCAAATGATTTTTTAAAGTTTTTTGAAAGCAGTGTGCCCTTCTCTGATATTGCAGAACAAATCGGCGGTACCGCCGTGCCGACGGATATTATTAAGGCAAACGAATACTACTGCCTTAACGGTTGCTCTGTCGGTATGGATGCGGTTGTAGCCCGGGATATGAGCATATTTAAAAACTGGCGCGGAGTTTCCGGCAGTATGGCATATAAGCTGGCGGTTATAAAAACCTTTTTCGGGAAAATCGGCGTTAATATCAATCTTTCGGTTGACGGTGAGATTTATAAGAATGAAAACTGTCTGTTCGCCGTTATTGCCAATGCGCCTTATTACGGCGGCGGCTATAAAAGTGCGCCGGATGCCGATCCTTTTGACGGTTCTCTTGATTTTACGAAAGTCAAAACAATTTCAAAGCTCAAGGTGCCCGGATTTTTATCCCTCTATCAAAAGGGACGTCACGCCTCGCTTAATTATGCAGATTTAAAGCGTTGCGGCAGTATGGAGTTCACGGCAGAAACCGCAGTTCCCGTTAATCTTGACGGTGAAATTATCGAGAGTAAGCATATGAAATTTGAAATCGTAAAAGGCGGTGTAAATTTTGTTTTACCGCGTTCTGTTTATGAAAATATTAAGAATTCGTTAAAAGTTTTTGACTTTACTTGACTTTTAAAAAATATTGGATATAATAGGTAATTGTAATAAATATTATATTAGTGTTTGGAGGAGTTTTTTATGACACTAAAACCATTAGCTGATAATGTAGTTATCAAAACTACCGAGGCGGAGCAGACCACTAAGAGCGGTATTGTTCTTACTTCCGCCGCAAAGGAGAAGCCGCAGATAGCCGAAGTTGTAGCGGTAGGCCCCGGCGGTATCGTTGACGGGAAGGAAGTATCTACAAAGAGTATTAAAGTAGGTCAAAAGGTTGTTGCCGCAAAGTATTCCGGCACAGATATTAAAATCGATGATGAGGAATATACTATTCTTCATATTTCCGACATTTTAGCCATTGTGGAATAAATTGGAGGTTTTGAGTTATGGCAAAGAATATTGTTTTCGGTGAGGAAGCACGCAAGGCGCTTCAGGAAGGCGTTGATAAGCTTGCAAATGCAGTTAAGGTCACTTTAGGACCTAAGGGCAGGAATGTAGTCCTCGATAAAAAATACGGTTCACCGCTTATTACTAATGACGGTGTGACGATAGCTAAAGAAATAGAACTTGACGACCCGTTTGAGAATATGGGTGCTCAGCTTGTAAAAGAGGTATCGGTTAAAACAAACGATGCCGCCGGTGACGGTACCACTACCGCTACCGTACTCGCTCAGGCAATGATTGCCGAGGGTATGAAGAATGTTGCCGCAGGCGCTAACCCGATGATAGTTAAAAAGGGTATAAAGTCAGCGGTTGACGCCACTGTCAGCACTATTGTAAAGAATTCCAAAAAAGTTTCCGGCAGTGATGATATTGCCCGCGTTGCCACGGTATCTTCGGGCGATGAGGTTATAGGTAAACTTATTGCCGAGGCTATGGAAAAGGTATCGGCGGACGGTGTAATTACCGTTGAGGAGTCAAAAACCGCTGAAACATATTCCGAAGTGGTAGAGGGTATGCAGTTTGACCGTGGTTATATAACCCCTTATATGGTTACTGATTCAGATAAAATGGAAGCGGTAATTGACGATGCACTCCTTCTTATAACCGATAAGAAAATATCCAACATTCAGGAAATCTTGCCTCTTTTAGAGCAAATAGTTCAGTCGGGCAAAAAGCTCGTTATTATAGCCGAGGATATCGAGGGCGAGGCGCTTTCCACCCTTATTGTCAATAAGCTTCGCGGAACCTTTACCTGCGTGGGCGTTAAAGCTCCCGGATTTGGTGATAGAAGAAAAGAAATGCTTCGTGATATTGCTATCCTTACAGGCGGTGAAGTTATATCCGAGGAATTAGGCCTTGAGCTTAAGGATACTACTATGGAGCAGTTAGGTCGCGCCCGTCAGGTTAAGATTACAAAAGAAAACACTATTATCGTTGACGGCGCAGGCAAAAAGTCAGATATTAAGGATCGTGTAGCACAGATCAGAAATCAGATTGCAACCACCACCTCTGATTTTGACAGGGAGAAGCTTCAGGAGCGCCTTGCAAAGCTTTCCGGCGGTGTGGCTGTTATTAAGGTCGGTGCCGCTACCGAAATTGAGATGAAAGAGAAAAAGCTCCGCATTGAGGATGCTCTGGCGGCTACTAAGGCGGCTGTTGAAGAGGGTATCGTCGCGGGCGGCGGAGTAGCTCTCCTTAATGCTATCCCTCAGGTTAAAAAGCTTGCCGAAAAAACTCAGGGCGATGAAAAGACCGGTGTTAATATAGTTCTTAAGTCCCTCGAGTCGCCTATCCGCCAGATAGCTTATAATGCAGGCATTGAAGGCTCTGTTATTGTGGATAAGATTTTAAACAGCGGTAGGAAGAATTACGGCTTTAATGCTTATGACGAAACCTATGGCGATATGATGGATGCCGGTATCGTTGATCCTACAAAGGTTACCCGTTCGGCGCTTGAAAACGCCGCTTCGGTTGCGGCTATGGTGCTCACAACCGAGAGCCTTGTAGCGGATAAAAAAGAAGATGCCGCCGCGGCAAATGCCGCAGCAGCGGCTGCTGCCGCACAGGCAGGCGGAATGTATTAAGCCGGACATCAGATTACAGACATCAGATAACAGACAACAGACAGCGCGGAGGAAAACCTCCGCGCTTATTTGTTTGACAACAATTGTTTCACATGTTAAAATAAATAAGTGTTGTTTTGATAATATGTTTGTTTGGGGGATTTAAAAATGCATAGACATAATCATAAATTATTTTTTGAAATTTTAGTCTTGTCAATTATAGTACTTCTATTGTCGTTTGTCCCGGTTATTGCTCTCGCAATCGGCATTGATGATTATAGTGATTCTTATTATGATTATTGGGGATCTGATTATTCCTCCGAGCTGGAAGGAAATGAATATAATGACGGTTTTTTTAAATATGTAATTTATGATGATTATGCGAGCATAGTCGGCATAAATGATAAATCCTATGCAGGCAAATTGAGTATACCGTCGTCTATAGGGGAAAATGACATACCGGTTTCTGTAATTGAGAAATGGGCGTTTTCAGGATGTGTCGGTATTACCGAGGTCGAAATACCTGAAAGTGTTACTACTGTTTGCTTCGGAGCATTTGCAAATTGCAAGGAACTTAAAAGCATAAAGGTTGATGAAAATAATCCTTATTATTGCTCTGTTGGTAATTGTTTGATTGATACAGAATGCAACTCCCTTATAGCCGGTTGTAAGACCAGCGTTATACCTAACGACGGAACGGTTAAATCAATAAGCGATTGCGCGTTTTATCAATGTGCAGGGCTTAAATCAATAGAAATTCCGGATTCTGTTACTGAGATTTTTTGGGGTGCATTTTATAATTGTAACGAGCTTACCAGCATTATAATACCGGATTCGGTAACTTCGATTTATGAAAATGCATTTAGCTATTGCGGTAAGCTTTCGTCGGTTACTATAGGAAACTCGGTCGAAAAAATATATTCGTCCGCATTCGAGGGATGCAGTAGTCTTGCTTCGATTACAATACCAAAATCGGTTAACGAAATCGGCACATCTGCTTTTGCATATTGTTTGGAACTGAAAAGTATAACGGTAAATGAGGGAAATCCGTATTACTGCGCGGTAGATAATTGCCTGATAGAAACTGAAAATAAGCGTTTAATTGCCGGGTGCAATAACAGTAAAATTCCATCAGACGGTTCTGTAACATCAATTGATGATTATGCGTTTTGCGGTCTTCTGCATCTTGCGGAAATCGATATACCGGATTCAGTTACAGGGATTGGCAGCAATGCATTTTCAAGCTGTGCAAGGCTTAAAACTATCATAATTGCCGATTCTGTTACTAAAATAGGCTATAAGGCTTTTGGTGACTGTAAGGAAATTGCAGATGTTTACTATATAGGAACCGAACAACAAAAGGGAAAGATACTGATTGATAATGAGGATGGCGGTAATGATTTTCTTTTAAATGCCACATGGCATTATAATTGCAATCCAGATAATCCAATATGCGAACACTTTGAAACTGTAATTAAAAATGCGAAATCGGCTACCTGTAATACCGAAGGATATAGCGGAGATGTTTATTGCAAAATCTGCGATTGGCGGATTGCAGAGGGTGAATCTATAGCTGTAACAGAACATAAATATGTTTGGAGAATAACAAAGCTTGCTACCGCTACAGAAAGCGGGCTGAAAGAGGAGATTTGTACATATTGCGGCGAAAAGACCGGAAAAAGCCAAGAATTATTATATACCGGACATATTACAGGCGACATCGGCAGTGACGGAGTTGTCAACAACAAGGATATAACAAGGCTTTTCAAATATTTAAGCGGTTGGGAAACGGATGTAAACAAAGCGGCGCTTGATGTAAACGGTGACGGGAAGGTAAACAACAAAGACCTTACAAGGTTATTCCAATATCTGTCCGGTTGGGCGGTAGATATATTTTAAAAGAAATGTGGCTCGGCAAATGCCTAGCCACATTTCTTTTAAAATCAGATGCCAGATTTCAGATGGCAGACGGCAGATGATATGTGTGCCTTACGGCACGGAATAAAACGGGCAGTCGGGGACGCCTGCCCCTACGGTGGCAAATATATCCACATCGCACCGCGTCTGTAATCTGATATCTGTGGTCTGTTGTCTGTTTCGTAGGGTCAAGCGTCCTTGACTGACCGAAGCAGGCACCAAATACCTTTGTCGCACCGTGTCTGACATCTGATGTCCGGCATCTGTTATCTGATTCTGCCATCCGCCATTCTTCATTGTTCCTCGTCAACTTATAACGCCTTATAAGTTGACGAGGAACAATACTGCCGTTTTTTATATGCCTATAAATGCAGTATTTATGGGGGTTTTATGATTTATGTAGTTTATATTTAGTTTACATAAAACTTTTTATTTGCAATATATAATGGTGATACCTGCCTCATCAGTCGGCTGTGCCTACAGCTTCCGGAAAGGTGCGAATACATCATAAATAAAACCGGTTGCAAAGATTACATTTTTATGGTAAAATTTTAATTGTATAATTCTTTTAATTTACATTAGAAAATGTCAGGGGGAGTTTTTTTGAAAAAACTGCTATCAATTTTATTATCAGTTATTTTAATCTTAACGGTATGCCCGATAGGCGTATTTGAGCTTTCGGCGTTTGCCGAAACTTCTGGGAACTATACCTATACGGTATCAAACGGTGAGGCTACTATTACAAAATGCAGCACTTCGGTTTCAGGCAGCATATCAATCCCCTCAACCCTCGGCGGTTATCCGGTAACTTCGATAGGTTCTGATGCGTTTTATGGTTGCACCGGGCTTAAATCGGTTACAATTCCCGATTCCGTAACTTCGATTGGTAATTATGCGTTTTACCATTGCACCGGGCTTACATCTATTACAATCCCCGATTCCGTAACTTCAATTGGTCAGTATGCGTTTTACCGTTGCACCGGGCTTACATCAATTACAATCCCGGATTCCGTAACTTCGATTGGTTATGAGGCGTTTTCCGGTTGCAATAATCTTAATTATAACACATACAAATACGGCAAATGTTTAGGCAATAATGAGAATCCGTATCTTTATTTAGCTAAAGCAGAAGTATCAAATTTTACGGGAGAGTTTGAATTTGCTCCTGATGTGAAAATTATAGGCTACTATGCATTTGGAGACTGCTATGGGCTTAAATCTATTACAATACCCGATTCCGTAACTTCGATAGGTTCTGATGCGTTTTATGGTTGCACCGGGCTCACATCGGTTACAATCCCGGATTCCGTAACTTCGATAGGTTCTTATGCGTTTCGCGGTTGCACCGGGCTTACATCAATTACAATCCCGGATTCCGTAACTTCGATAGGTTCTTATGCGTTTCGCGGTTGCACCGGGCTTACATC
>CACXEV010000069.1 GCA_902766755.1 Oscillospiraceae bacterium
CAGCGCCTCATCTGCATTTAAGCTCAAAACGGGGGAGTAGTCGCTATACACAACCTGTCCGGCGATGAAAGGCTTATCGTCTTTTACGGACACTTCCGGCAGGCAAAATCCCCCGCTTGAAATCTGCCGCGAGCAAGTTTCATAATACTTATTTTTAAAATCTATACCGGTAACGGATTTTATGTTGGCTTCTATCTGCATAATATCATAGCCGATACTCGGCGATTGAGGTTTCAGCCCGAGAATTTTTTCAATATTTTCGGCGGTGAACATATAAATTCCGAGATTGAGGTTTTTGGTATCGTATAAATATTTAATTATTGATTTAAAATCTTTACCGTAGATATCTTTACCTATAACAGCAGTGCTGCAATGGTCAAAAACAGCGGTTTTAGGCATACTTGATACTGCACTGATAACTGCGTCATACGGAGTCTTGCCGAGGGCGTCAAACAGTTTGTTTTTAGCCTTTTTGTCATCAGAGCTTATTATCAAAACCTCGACAAACGCCCTGAATTTTTCTTCCTTTTTTTCAAAGGAAACGGAGGAAACAAAGTATTCGTTATCGGTTTCCCGATACCCTTTGCACGAGCAGGAAAAAAGTAGAAAGCATAAAGTAAGCAGTAATAAAATAATTCTTTTAATCATCTTTTTCACCTGATGAGCGCTTTAAATCCTTGCTGAATTCGGGGCGGTTTATCATATTTGTCCAGGGTGCGCGAATTACACTGTCCTTTAAAGACTGAAAGCTCATTTTGTTAAGCGAGATTGTATAATCAACTCCTAAGGATTTTATATTAAGAATATATATTAAAACGATAGAGCTTATCATCATAAAACCGTAAAGGCCGAAAAGGGAGCAAAGTATTACAGATATTATTCTGATATAAAGTACCGAGGTTTTAAGCCGCGGCACCATAAGCCCGCAAATGCCGCTGAAAGCAACTGCAATAAGCATAGGCGCACTGATGATTTTTGCTTCAACCGCCGCTTGTCCTACCACAAGACCGCCCACAATGCTCAGTGCGTGCCCTAAGCTCTGCGACATACGAATTCCCGCCTCTTTCAGTATTTCAAAAACTATCACTAAAAGCAGACATTCGCCCACACTCGATATCGGAACGCCCATACGAAGCTGTGCCACGGACAGGGCAAAATGAGTCGGCATAAGTTCTATATGAAAAGTGGAAAGCGCAACAAACACCGCCGGCACTGAGATTGAAGCCACAAAGCAAACATACCTTAAAAATCTGCGTACACCCGCCACGAGAAAATTGAGGTAATAATCCTCATCCGATTGGAAGTTTTCGGAGAAAAGGTATGGCACAGTAAGCACCATAGGGGTACCGTCAACAACGAGGGCAATCCTGCCTTCAAGAAGCCTTGAAGCCACAACATCAGGGCGTTCAGTGGTGCCTACGGTTTTAAAAATACTGTATTTCCCGTCACGGATGTATTCTGTTATATAATTACTGTCAAGCACGCCGTCAATATCTATCTTTTCAAGCCTCTCTTTAAGGCGTGATAAAACCTCATTGTCGGTGAGCGATTCAAGATAGCAAATATATACCGCCGTATCGCTTCTTTTACCTGCTTTTACTGATTTTATCCTCAAATCAGGGGTTAAAAGCTTCCGCCTTATAAGCGAGAGATTTAAAATTGCCACCTCACAAAACCCCTCGCGGGGCCCTTGGGTTACTCGCTCGTCAACCGGCTCTTCTACCGCCCTTACGGGAAAGCCCTTCGTGTTTACGCAGATGGCGGTGGTACTGCCTGAAATCAAAACAAGCGTATCGCCTGAAAGCACGGTGAAAAGCATTTCATCCACAGTGGTTTTGAGCGAAATCTCATTTGCAAAAAGCACCTTTTCGCAGATGTATCGCGCGCTAATATAATCTCCGCTTAACTTTGCAAGACTCAGCGGCTTTACTACATTTTCACTCAGAAAAAAGCTATTGGTCATACCGTCAAGAAAAATAAGGGCGAATTCACAGTTTGAGTTTTCAGGTCTTATATATCTTATGCGAAGTATGGAATCGTCCTTGATTGCGGCGGTCAAAAAAGCAACATCCTTATTTATATCTCCCGAAATCCGCATTTTTTTATAATCAGTAATAAAAGAAGACAAAAAAATACCCCTCCCGCATTTTTTGTTATTATGCGCCAAAAGTTTGCAATAATGCGAAGCGGCGGAACAGATTTCTGTTCC
>CACXEV010000070.1 GCA_902766755.1 Oscillospiraceae bacterium
AAAAGCATTTCGCCTTTCTGAGCGTTATTCTTTGCCTTTGCGATGCTACGGTATTGTTTTGGAATTACTTCCTTATCCACCCGTGGAATTTAGGTCGAGGGTATTTTTATGTAGATATTATTCCTCGGAGATAGCCTCTACGGGGCAACCTGCCGCACAAGCGCCACAGCTGATGCATTTATCTGCATCTATCTCGAAATGTGCATCACCTTCTGCAATTGCTTCGCAGGGGCAACCTGCCGCACAAGCGCCGCAGCTGATGCATTCGTCTGAAATTTTATAAGCCATTATTAACACCTGCCTTATATAAGTGTATGGCGTAAAATATCACGCCTCACCTGTATTGTAACAACAAACTGCAAAAAAAGCAAGCTATATTTCTTCTTTTTGCTCTTTTTCGTCATTTTCTTTAGGCTTTTTTCCGCGGGAGAGGATTTTTACATCCTTTCGATTGGTCTTAAAAGGTACAGAATCTTCGGCTTTAGGCTTTACAATTAGGTTGCCTGTTATAAGATTTGCGTCAATAACTGAGCAAACTTCACCGTTTGCCTTAACAGTAGCTCCGACATTCGGCGTTATTTTCATAAGATCATCATATGAATTCTGCTCGTATTTCAAACAACACATAAGTCTGCCGCAACTGCCGGATATTTTGGTGGGGTTTAACGATAAGCCCTGTTCTTTTGCCATTTTTATGGATACCGGTTCAAAATCGTTTAAAAACTGTTTGCAACAATACGGTCTGCCGCAAATGCCTAAACCTCCGAGCATTCTTGCTTCATCGCGAACACCAATCTGATGAAGCTCTATTCTCGCGTGGAAATGAGATACAAGATCTTTTACAAGTTCTCGGAAATCCACTCTGCCGTCAGCCGTGAAGAAAAATGTGATTTTGCTTCCGTCAAAAGAGTATTCAACGCTTGTAAGCTTCATTTGGAGATTGTGTTCGGATATTTTCCTTTCACAAATCTTAAATGCGCTTTTTTCTTTTTCTTTATTCTCCGAGAGTTGCTTAAAATCCTTATCGGTGGCTATTCTTAAAACCTTTTTAAGCTCTTTTACTATTTTTTCTTCCTCAACCTCATGAGCTTCACTTGAAACCGAACCAAAGCTCAGCCCTCCGGCGGATTCGACTATTACTTTATCATCTATATGAAGATCTAAAGAATTGGGGTCAAAATAATAGCTTCTGCCCGAGTCTTTAAATTTTACAGATACTACTTTAACCATATTATTTACCTTTCTGTCATCTCTATTGCAAGCAGGCTTGTAAGCAGGGATATGTTTGCGTTTAATTTTAAAAGGCGCTTATGTTCGGTTATTGTCCGGTAAATCCGGTCATACCGTGCCGAGAGAGTAGGTGAAGAACAACCGCGTGCCCTTGATACTATCATTACCTCAAGAGCATTATAGAAATCAATCGTTTTTGCACGATCTTTTTCAAGCGGCAGTAAAATTTTTAAAAGATCATAGCGACTGCCGTTTTGCATAGCTTCTAAAAAACTGTTTGCCAAATCGTTTGACTTTCCTGCCGATTTTTTCTTTAAAATATTTATTGCGCCGCCGATACTGCCGCGAGTCTTATTCAAAGCCTCTACAGCTTCGGTTTTTTCCTTTTTAGTCACCGAAGAAATATAATCTGCCGCGGCATCCTTTTCCGGTGCGTTTAAGGTGAACACCGTGCAACGGGAAAGAATTGTAGAGAGCATAACATTTCTTGATACCGCCGTCAAAATAAACACAACGCTTTCCGGCGGTTCCTCGAGAACCTTTAAAAGCGCATTTTGAGCCTGTACTGTCATAGCATCCGCAGGGTCTATTATAAAGACCTTTTTAGCGGACTTTTGCGGCAGTACGGATGCATCTGATACAATATCCCTTATTTGATTTACCGATATTGTTTTGCGGTCTTTTTCCGGAGCGATATACAATACATCCGGATGATTACCTTCAATCTGTAATCGACATCCGCTGCATTCTCCGCAGGGCTTTTTACCGCTTTCGCAAACCGCGGCGCGACATATATATTCGGCAAGTGTACTTTTTCCTCCGCCGTAATCACTTTCAATGAGTATGGCGTGGGGGATCCTGTTTGCCGCAATCATATTTTCAACGGCGGTTTTCGTTCTTTCAATCCCTACAAGCGGAAAGCTCATAATACAAATCCCATTTTTTTCATCGCCTTAAAGTAGGTTTTGCGTGCTACTCTTTCGGCGCGCTCATCACCGGCTCTGAAAATGCGTTCAAGCTCTGCCTTGTCGGCAATGATTTTTTCGTATCTTTCTTTTATCGGGGCTAATTCATCTGCTACAGCCTCACCGACTGCAAGCTTGAATTCGCCGTACCCTTTTCCTTCAAATTCCTTTTCTACCTTGGCGGCTGTTTTCCCGGTTACGGCACTGTAAATATTTATAAGATTTGAAACTCCCGGTTTGTCCTCTGACAGGCGCACACTGGACTCACTGTCCGTTACCGCGCGTTTAAACTTGCGGATTATAGTATCGCGATCATCGAGTATAGCTACAAATGAATTTATGTTATCATCCGATTTTGACATCTTCTTTTCCGGATCCTGAAGAGACATAACCCTTGCACCGATTTTAGGAATATACGGCTCCGGGATTTTAAATACTTCGCCGTAAATACGGTTAAACCGCATTGCGATATCGCGGGCGATTTCGAGGTGTTGTTTCTGGTCTGCTCCAACGGGAACAAAATCGGGCTGATAAAGTAAAATATCCGCCGCCATAAGTACGGGATACGAGAAAAGACCTACATTTATATTGTCCGCGTGCAGAGCGGATTTTGCCTTAAATTGCGTCATACGGGAAAGCTCACCAAACTGCGTAACGCTTGAAAGTGCCCAGGAAAGGGCGGTATGCTCCGGCAAATGAGACTGAATAAACAACGTGGATTTTTCAGGGTCAATACCGAGCGCCAAAAGAAGCGCAAATGTAGAATAAATCTGACCTTTGAATTTTTGCGGATCCTGGCGTACAGTTATTGCGTGCAGGTCAGCTACCGCATAGGTGCATTGGAATTCATCCTGCATATTAAGCCAATTTTTAAGAGCGCCCAAATAGTTTCCGAGGGTAAGCATACCGCTCGGCTGTATACAACTTAAAACTTTCTTTTTATCATCCATTTACGAACACCTTTAAATTATTTTTTAATAAAAAATGCGAGAAGCGATAAAAGCTCAAGTATTGCCGCGATTATGAATATCATAAAAACTCTTTGATTTGCGAATGATAAACAAACGCAAAGTCCCGCCGACCAAATAAGAAGTGAAACGCTTAAAAGAATATGAATTCTCTTCCACCAAATGCCGCTGAATACTATTGATACTATAGCGCTTACCGGCAGAGCGTATATGAAAACCATCCATGAACGAATGTCAGGTAAAACGAGTTGAAAAAGGAAAAATAGAATAGCGGCAACAAGCCAAACGAGGCCTACTGAAAGTCCGGTTATAAGGGCTTTGTTTCGTGTAATAAGAACTCTGCGTTTTACCTTGTCCGCTAAAAGGTCGCTTATACTCACACCCAGTATTCCGGCGATCCTCACCGTTACTTCCAAATCCGGCAGACCTTCCCCGCGTTCCCATTTTGATACCGATTTATCGGAATAATTAAGCTTATTTGCAAGCTCCAGTTGAGTCATATTCGCCGCTTTGCGATAAAAACCGAGATTTCTCGCAAAGTTCTCGCGAATTTTACTTGCTGTAACTTCAGCCATCTGAGCACCCCGCGTATAGATTTATAACTTTTCTTGAAACAGACTCTGCATATTTTACGGTGTTTTTAGTTCCTCCCGGGCTTCCGTCAAACCATGTCAGCACAAAATCGCTGTTGTCAACCATAAACCGGTTACGGTCAAAATAGCAGTTCCGATAATATTTATCTGATATAAGAACAGTCTCGTCAGCGCAAGACAAAATATTATCGTATTTCTCTTTCCAATCTGCCGGATATTTTGCCGCCTGCTCTTTAAAAGGCAGCGCGCAAACAAGCCTTACGGCATAGTTTTTCATAACTTCAGCCAATTGCAAAACACATTCCGCTGCTATAATATCAAATCCCATAGCCATACCGGTATAAAATGTAAGGCAGCCGTTGCTTATAAGACCGGCAATTTTATCTATCAGTCTGTTTTCAAAATCGATATATTCCGGATTTGTGCGGTTAAGCGGAAAAGGAAATTTTTGAGGGCGGTAACCGGTAAAGCAACAGCTTAAAACACGATCATCCATCCTCGTTCACCACCGTATATTATATTCTACACCATTCTATCATTAACACCGCTTAATGTCAAGTGTGATAGCCCTGTCTACTGTGGGTAGATACATCATTGCCCGGCAAAATCACAGGCAATATATATCAGATGCGGTGTGATTCAAACTTCACCATACAAATTGCAATTTATAAAAAGTGCTTGACAAATTCCGGAAAAGGTGTTATAGTACAAGTGTACTAACACATATAGTACAGTTAGAAAGGATGTGATGATATGTTTCAATTGGACCTTAAAAGCGGCGTGCCGATATGCGACCAGATAGTAAACGGGTTTATAAGGATGAAGGCGTTAGGGCTTATTTCCGGCGGCGATCAGATGCCGAGTATTCGATCCCTCGCAATAAAATTCAGTATTAATCCGAATACGGTGCAAAAGGCCTATGCTATTTTGGAGTCCGGCGGCATAATCTATTCGGTAAAGGGAAGAGGCTCTTTTTTGTCCGATGACGAGAGCGCACATTCCGCTGTTATAAGCAGGGCAAAATCCGATTTTCGTGCGGCAGTGCGGACAGCCCACGAATTAGGACTCGGCATTTCTGAAATTACCGAAGTAATAAACGATATTTATAAGGAGGAGAAAAAATGCTGACGGCTCAAAATCTTACAAAAATATTTGACGGAGTAAAAGCGCTTGACAGCGTTTGCTTTGAGATTGATGACGGCTGCGTTTACGGTCTTGTAGGCTCAAACGGTTCGGGAAAATCCACGCTTCTTCGGTGCATAAGCGGTGTTTACAGTCCGGACGGGGGCAAGGTAGGTATTGACGGTATATCCAGTTTTAACAATCCCGGAATAAAGACTCAAATAGCCTTTCTCGGTGATACGCCTTATTTTCTTCCGCAGTCAAGCTTAAAGGAAATGGCGGCATTCTACCGGAAGACATATAAAAACTTTGATACGGATGTATATAATCATCTGCTCAGTGTTTTTCCGCTTGAGGTGAATAAGCGCCTCTCTACATTTTCAAAGGGTATGAGAAGGCAGGCGGCGTTAATACTAATGCTTTCCTGCAAACCCCGATATCTGCTTTTGGATGAGGCTTTTGACGGACTGGATGTTGTGATGCGCAAAACGCTTTCCAATATTATAATAGACAGCACCGAAAAATACGGTATGACGGTAATTATCGCCTCGCATAACCTGAGAGAAATAGAGGATATGTGCGACCATATTTCACTTCTGCATAAGGGTAAGCTTATTGCTGACGGCGGAATTGAAGAAGTAAGAGGTAAAATACATAAGGTTCAAGCGGTATTTGAGAAAATGCCCGAAACAGATGTATTCAATGAGCTTGACCTTATGAAAATCGAGCGGCAAGGTTCGGTAGTAAGTCTTGTGGCTCGCGGAGATAAGGACGATATTATGAGATTTGTAGAGTCGTTATCACCAAAGTTCTGCGAATGTATAGATGTAAGCCTTGAAGAGGCGTTTATTTACGAATTGGAGGTGTTGGGCTATGACGTTAAAAGCATCGAAGAATAAACTGAACCCCGCTGTCGGACTGCTCGGATTTACCATATCCAAAAACATTGGTATAATTATTCTTATGGTTATAGGAATTCTGATATTTTGCCCCGGTTTGCTTTTGGCAACTTTTCAGAATGTCACATTTAAACAGCAAAATTTTGATGCAGGCAGACCTGAATATCTTAATATGGTATTCGGTTTTTGCGGTGTTCTTTCGGCAATTATAATAACCATAGCCAATTACATCAATTTTTCCTATCTTTATAAAAAGAGCTCGAGTGATGTTTTTCACGCGCTTCCGCTTACGAGAACAAAACTGCTTATTTCCCGTGCGGCGGCAAGCTTTATCAGCGTGCTTATACCGCTTACAATAGGGTATTTATCCCTTTATATGCTTACGGCTTTTTATCCCAGCTATGCTCTCGGCACATTTTCTCAGATAGCTTCAGCGTATCTTGTTAATGTGATAAGTGTTATTATGGTATCGGCATATTCGCTTATATTTATAGTTTGTGCCGGCAGTGCGTTTGATTTAGTGCTCTCTTATGTGGGCTTTAATGTTGCGGTTTTGGTAATCGGATCTATAATATCGTCCGTTTCGGATAAATACCTTTCCGGATATTCGACCGAGAATACAAATGCGATAATGAAAACCTTATCTCCGCTCGTATTTTGCGGTATGTCGGCTGAAGACTTTGCTTTCCCCGAAAGCGGCGCCGGCTATTCCCTCTCACAAAACGGAGGATTTTTATTAAAGGTTTCGGC
Source organism: Oscillospiraceae bacterium (assembly GCA_902766755.1). GTDB lineage: Bacteria > Bacillota > Clostridia > Oscillospirales > Acutalibacteraceae > UBA737. The sequence continues at coordinate 6,528 of CACXEV010000070.1, forward strand.
GTTTGCGGTAATATTCCTTATTGCATCCATAATTCTTTACAATTACCGTAAGTCGGAGCGCGGCGGTCAGGCTTACGCCTACAAATTCATTTATATAATTTGCAGTGTTCTTGCCGGAATTTGCGGCGGCTACCTCTTAAGTAGAATATTCATTTTGCCGGGACCGAGTAAAAACAGTGATTTAAGCATAGTGGGCATCATTTCTTTTATAGCCGGTGCGCTTATAACAACCGTAGTTTACGGAGCTGTTACCGACCGTGGATTTAAGAAATTCCGCAAATCGCTAATTTACGGTGCGGCATCAGTAGTATTATATTTTGCTGTTATTGCGGTTGTTTTCAGCGGTGCGTTCGGTTTTTCCAGCAGAGTCCCCGAAATAAAGAATATAGAAAAGGCAATCTTGAGTTTTAATTCGGAAAACATTGAATTAAGCAGTCAGTCAAGTGAGAAGCTGACGGCTCTGCATAAGGCGATCATAGACCGTGAAGCGGATGATGATGTGTATGATACAGTCGACACGCCGCATACTTACCTTAATTTGACTTATGAGCTGAAGGACGGCTCAAAAATGTCAAGGGAATACTTTGTTGATATAAAAAAGATAGATGATGAACTTTTTGCGCTATATTCCGGTAAAGAGCGGTTTGCTCAGATTTATAGCGATATTGACAATATGGGCAGCAGAATGGTATACCTTGATGTAGAAAAATATGAGAATTATGAGACCACCACATATGCCATATCTAAGGATCAGCTGAAAGCCCTTGTGGACACATATAAAAACGAGCTTCCGAGGGTTGGTAAAAAAGTGCTGAGCAACGAAGAGAATATTGTTCGTTTGCAGGCATATTCTCATGATCAGTATTATGAAGGCGCCCCGTTTTATGTTGAGCTTACGGATGATTTTACCGACACTATAGCTTTAATGGAAAATTTTGTTGCAGTAGAGTCTGAAGGATGAAAAATAAGTGATAAGTGCCTATTTCCGCGGCAGTAATATGCCGCGGAAATTTTTTACCTTTTTTGTCAATTTACTATTGTTTATTTTTACAATATATTGTATAATAACTGTGTATATCAGTTGAAAGCGTGACTTATTTGGAAAATATTGTCTATTTGGATAACAGTTCTACAACAGCCCCCTGTAATGAAGCAATAGTGGAAATGGGCAGGGCGCTGAAGTCTGACTTTGGCAATCCGTCGAGTCTTCATATATTGGGCTTTAATGCCGAAAAACGGGTAAACAGTGCGCGCTCGGCTTTAGCAGGTATGCTTTCCTGCGAAGAGGGAGAGATTTATTTTACTTCGGGCGGTACCGAGGGTAATAATACCGCATTGTTCGGTGCGGCATACGCAGGGAGAAAGCGCGGCAATAAAATAGTCACTACGGAAATTGAGCATCCGAGCGTTTTAGAGCCTGTAAAGAGGCTCGAAGAGGAAGGCTTTGAGGTTTTGAGGATTAAACCTCAGAGTGACGGTACAATTAGCGAAAAAAGCATTTTGGACGCTATAGACAGTAATACTATACTTGTCAGCATTATGCTTGTAAACAATGAAACCGGCGCGATAATGCCCGTATCTTCCGCAAGACGCGCTATTGACAGTGTGGGGGCTCCTGCAATTCTGCACTGTGACTGTGTGCAGGCTTTCGGTAAAGTGCCTATAAACGTAAAAAAGCTCGGAGCCGATATAATCACCGCTTCCGCTCATAAAATCCACGGGCCTAAGGGTATTGGGTTTATGTATATTAAAAAGGGTATCACAATAAGACCGTTACTGCTCGGTGGAGGGCAGGAAAAGGGCTTTCGCTCAGGCACTGAGGCAGTGCCCTCGATATGCGGATTTTACGGAGCTGTAAAGGCGATAGGGGATATGGATAAGAATGCCGATGCGGTGCGTGAGCTTCGGGATTATGCAGTAAGTAAGCTCAAAGCAGAAGGCATTGCCGTTATAAATTCTCCTGATAATTCGCTTCCGTTTGTACTAAACATCTCGGTTCCGGGTTATCGCTCCGAAACAATGCTTCATTTTTTAGAACGAGAGGGCATATATGTATCGTCAGGCAGTGCCTGCGCTAAGGGAAAGGGCAGTTATGTGCTGAGAGCTATGGCGCTTCCTCGCGAGCGAGTGGACAGTGCGATAAGAATAAGCTTTTCGAGATTTAATACCAAAGAAGATGTTGATTGCTTGCTTTCTGCTATAGTTTCGGCAAAAGCGGCACTAAGAAGGGTCCGATAATGAAAGAAGTTATTTTGATAAAAAACGGCGAAATATCCTTAAAGGGACTCAACCGTTCGATTTTTGAGGATAAAATGATATCCATAATAAAACGCCGGCTTAAAAAGTACGGTAAGTTTACAGTTTCAAAATCACAGTCTGCGGTTTATATAGAGCCGGAGGATGATAATTTTGATATAAGTGAGGCTGTAAGCGCCGTAGGCAGAGTTTTCGGTATTGCGGCATATAGCCGTGCCGGATTTTGTGAAAAGGATATGGATGTCATTTTAAAAGAGGCGCCAGATTATCTTGAAAGTGTGTTGTGTGATGTTAAAACCTTCAAGATTGAAGCTAAAAGAGCCGATAAAAAGTTTCCTCTTACCTCGCCTGAAATTGCAAGTGAGCTTGGCGGCGCAGTACTTAAAAGATTTCCGCATTTAAAGGTTGATGTTCATTCACCTGATATTATTATCACGGTTGAAATAAGGGAAAAAGGCGCATATATAAGAGGCGCGCAATATAAAGGAGCCGGCGGATTGCCTACAGGTACTTCCGGCAAAGCCGCAGTTCTTATTTCCGGAGGTATTGATAGTCCCGTTGCGGCATATCTTATGGCAAAGCGCGGGCTTTCGCTGTTTGCAATACATTTTGCAAGCCCTCCGTACACAAGCGTTCGTGCGGAAGAAAAGGTTAAAACTTTACTTTCAAAGGTAGCGCGCTATAGCGGAACCATTAAACTTGCAATAGTGCCGTTTACCGAAATCCAGGAGGAAATAGGCAAGCATTGCCCGGAGGATTATTTTACTCTTATTATGAGAAGAATGATGATGCGTATATCTGCGCGCGTTGCGGCGGAAAACGGTTGCCTTGCCCTTATAACAGGGGAGAGCTTAGGTCAGGTAGCCAGTCAAACCCTTCCGGCTCTTGCTGTTACAGATGAGGTAAGCGAGCTTACAGTTCTTCGTCCGCTTATAGGAATGGATAAAGAGGAAATAATACTGATTTCAAGGAAAATAGACGCATTTGAAACATCTATTTTGCCCTATGAGGATTGTTGTACGGTGTTCACCCCCCGTCACCCTCATACTAAACCTAAAAAAGGTCAATGCGAAGCGGCGGAAAAGTATCTTGACGCAGAGCCGCTTATCGAAAGAGCTATAGCGGGAATAGAGTACTCGTTTATAGAATAAAATAATAAAAAGACAGCAAATTCAAAAGGAGAAAAAAATGATACAGAATATTAAAGTTGACATTGTTTATTTTATGACGGCAACGGATTTTGAATTTGAGTTTAACCTTGGCGGTTGTTGCCATATGAGACTTCTTAATGATAAAGCACAGGATAAAAAGAGCTTTGTAAACTCTTTGGCACGCGCTGTATCAAGAAGTCAGATAATTATTTGCGTGGGGCCGATTTTCGGCGAAGAGGGACTGATTGCGACTACCGCGTCCGCCATAAGCCGCGGACTTAAAACCATTGATAATAACGATTACGGAATATCCTCTGAAGGAGAAATTAAGATTATAGACGGTGCGGTACCGCTTGTAACACCGGAAGGGTATTTCGGCGGTTGTATAATAGAAAGCGGAAAGCAGACTATTATTCTGCTTACCGAAAACAGAACAATAAGAAAGTCAATAATGAAAAATCTCATTCACCCTTATATTGAAGATGTAAGTCTTATGCAGTCCGCAGGTAATGCACAGCCTTTCAGGATGGATAATATCGCGCGTGCTAATAAACCCGACTTATCAAACGAGGATAGCGACGAAAAAGTACAAGAGTCGGATGAAACCGAGGAAGATTCTGTTATTACCGAAGGGGAAGAGACACGGGAAGCTGAAAACGAAGATACCGAACAGGAAGAAATTTTACCTGAAAATGCAGACGGGGATGCGCCGGATGATGCTTTCGATGAGCCACAAACAGCAGAAGATACCTTAAACGAAGAAATTGAGCATAATATGGAGTTTGATTTTTCCGATGAGGAAGCTTTGGTTGATACAAATATTGAGCAGTCGGAGTTTGAAAATCATAACGAACTTACCCCCAACAACCAGTATTATGACGGAGACCGGAAAGGTAAGGGAATAAACATTTCAATACTTATCGTAACGATTATTCTGCTGATAGCGGTTATTGGGCTTTGCTATTTCTTTGTGTTTTTACCTATGCAAAATGGTGTTTCAACTACGGATTATATAAGACGGCTGTTTGATACGGCTTCGTCCACATCATCTTTGTAGGAGGATAATTTTGGGTTTTTTAGGAAAGACGGCAGGTAAAATTTTAGCCACATTTTTAGTATCAATGGTACCGATAATAGAGCTCAGAGGCGCTATTCCGATAGGATACTCAAAGGGGCTTAATATCTGGGTATCGGTGTTAGTATCCATTATAGGAAATCTTATTCCGGTACCGTTCATCATAATATTTATAAGAAAAATATTTGCCCTTATTCGCAAAATAGCACCTAAGTTTGACGGGCTTGTGACGAAGCTTGAAAAACGGGCGGAAAACAAATCTGATGTTGTAAAAAGATATTCTTTTTGGGGACTTTTCCTGCTTGTCGCAATACCGCTTCCCGGCACGGGCGCGTGGACCGGGGCACTTGTCGCGGCAATGCTTGATATGCGGCTTAAAAGAGCAATGCCGGCAATAACTATGGGTGTTATCGCTGCGGCGGTGATAGTA
>CACXEV010000071.1 GCA_902766755.1 Oscillospiraceae bacterium
AGGAATACCTGTGGGTATGTGCGGTGAGGCGGCGGCAAACACAAAACTGATACCTATGCTTTTAGAATGGGGACTTGATGAGTTTTCAGTAACACCGTCGTCAATTCTTCAAACCCGCAAAACCATCTGCGAAGCAGACGGCAAATAAAATAGATTTCAATCAGTATCCATAAAAGGCATAATCTGCGGCTTAACTGCAGATTATGCCTTTAAAAACCCCTAAAGCAAAGATTTCCTTGTGGTATTATGCTTTGTGGTGTAAGATATCATATAAATAAATCGATGACAGAGGATGGTTTTATGACGGAAAAAGAAAAAATGCTTGCAGGGAAGATATATGATCCAAGCGATGAAGAGCTTTTTAAAATGCGCTCAAGAGCGCATATGCTTTCACAGCAGTATAATAATCTGTATGACAATGATGATAAAAGAGAAAAAATTATTGATGAACTTATACCGGAACATAAAGAGGGACTTTATTTGCAAGGTCCTGTTTTCTTTGATTACGGTACATTTACCTCTTTTGGAAAAAACTGTTATGCAAACTTCAATTTTACGGTGTTGGATACCTGCCCTGTGAGTATTGGGGATAATGTTTTTTTCGGCCCGAATTGCACAATAGCTACACCCGTTCATCCTTTTTTGTGGCAGGAGAGAAATATGAAACAAAAAGAAAACGGCACATTGTATGACGATGAATACGGAAAGCCCATTACCATACATTCAAATTGCTGGATTGCAAGTAATGTGGTGATAATAGGCGGTGTGACAATAGGGGAAGGATGTGTTATCGGCGCAGGCAGCGTTGTGACACGCGATATCCCCGCAAACTCTCTTGCAGTTGGAAATCCGTGCATAGTAATTCGCAAAATCAGCGAAAAGGATTCTGTTCGGTACAAAAAAGAACTTTTTAAAATATGGTAAAATTTTTTGTTAAAATAAAGCGGAGCGAAGCTCCGCTTTAAAAAAACCAACAGTTATTTTATAGTTGTCATAGTACGGAATTGTTTAGGTGTTATACCCTTTTCCGCACTGAAGCATTTAATGAAATGACTTAAATTTGAAAATCCGCATTCAAGCGCAATGTCATTAAGACTCATTTTCATTTCCGCCATCAGCCTCATAGCATTTTCAATCCGCTTTTTCATTACATAATTTGAAAAAGATGTTTTAAAGATCGACTTAAAAGTTCGGCTGAAATAGCTATATGATAGCGAGCAATAATCTGCCGCATCCTCAAGAGTTATTGTAGATAAATTATTGTCTATATAATCAAGAACACTTAAAAACGCATTTGGAATTGTCTCTTGAGACTCAACAATTTCTCTTGGAATGGCATTTGTAAAAACAAACGACATAAGCCGCATTACATTTGAGCGAAAAATTAAACGCTTAAAATAATCTGTATGTGATGTGTTTTTTAACGAATCAAAAAATAAATTGCTGATGTAATCTTTTGTATCATCAGAAGCTTTAAAAACACAATAGTCATCCATAAGCGAGATATAATAATTCACCGGTGGAATTTTTCGACTTGCAGGAACATGAATAATCGATGGCAAAAATTTAATAAATATATGCTCATTATAATCACTTTTTGCAAATGTCTCATGTGGTGTGTTAGGAGCAAGGAAAATAAAATCTCCCGGTAAAAGGATGATTTGCTCTGTTGGTATATTTACTGCAAGCTCACCTTCTATGCAATATATCAATTCAATATTGGAGTGATAATGATAAATTGACGGAGGGCCTTTTTTTTGGATTTTCCTATGAACGCACTCCGTATAAAAAGGCAAATTCTGATCTTCACAGTTAAAGGCTTTTTTTTCATTTACAGGTCTACGGTTCATAAAATCACCTCTTGTTAGAATTATATTTCATTTTTATTAATAAATCAATAATTTTTTGATAAAATTTTGTCATACTTTAAAAAATTTTAAAAAAACTTCTAAAATAACAAAAATATAATACAAATATGTCAAAAAAGTGATATACAAGCACTTTAAAAAGTCGTATAATACTACTGTAATATATTTTGAGGGGTATAAAAAATGAATGAGACCATAAAGCAATTTCTGGATACTAATATTGAAAAAACGGTTAAGCAAACGCATGAAAATGAGGGTACGCTTTTGGCGTTGCCGTTTCCTTATACTACCCCGTGCGTTGCGGATAACTACCAGGAAATGTATTATTGGGATACATATTTTACTAATGTCGGTCTTATCTTGTGGGGCAGGGCGGATTTAGCAAAGAATAATATTGAAAATATGTTTTATTTGATTGAAAAATACGGTTTTATGCCAAATGGTAATCGCACATACTATCTTAACAGATCACAACCGCCTTTTTTATCACATATGGTTAAGGATTTATATGATTGCACCGGAGATAGGATATGGCTTCTTAAAGCATACGGTGTCCTTAAAAAAGAGTATGATTTTTGGCAGAATAAGCGTAATACTCCTACAGGTCTTAACGGTTACACAGGGTATGATATTTTTGAAGATGTTCTAGAAAGGAATTATACATATTTTTTAAGAAGAGTAGGAAAACAGGCAAAAGAGAACCCTACAAAGGAAGATTTGCTTGATGCATACTTTGGCGGTGTTTCTTCTTATGAAAGCGGATGGGATTGTTCATCTCGCTTTAAGGATAAGGGCAATGAGTTTAATACGGTTGATCTTAATTCTCTGCTTTACGGGATGGAAGAAAATATGCGTTTGTTCTCTGAAATTCTGGAAACAGGGGAAGCCGATGTCTGGGAAGATCGCAAAAAGGCTCGCCGTGAAAGAATGTCAATGTTATGGAACCCTGAACGTGGTCTTTTTTTGGATAAGAATTTCAAGACCGGTGAGTTTTCAACCTATGCTTCTGTAGCAAGCTTTTATCCGTTGTTTGTGAAGGTTGCAACTGAAAATGAAGCTGAAAGCACAGTGAAACTTTTCGATGACCTTAATCTTGAATACGGTATCAGTGCCGGTGAATCAAAAAGTCAGCTTAACTGTCAGTGGGATTATCCTAATGTTTGGGCGCCGTTACAGTTCATCATGTATAAAGCGCTTAAAAATTACGGATATGATGACAAGGCAAATATAGTTGCCGAAAAATATATTAAGTTAGTAGAGGATAATTTTGTCCGTACACAGAATCTCTGGGAGAAGTATGACGGAAATACGGGTGATTTAGCCGGCGCAGAATATAAGGCCGGGGCAATGCTTGGCTGGACTTCGGGTGTTTACATATATTTTAACCATGAACTTGGTTTAATATAAAGGGGAAATAATTATGGATAGAAAATTTGGTATTGAGCTTGAGTGCTTAAGACAAAGTAATTTGGATGATTCGGAAATACTGAAAAAGATTAAAGATGCCGGATTTGATGCTGTTTTCAGCAATAAGTATGATATTCACGAGATTGAATATATAAGCAATGAAGCTGCAAAGCTCGGTCTTGAAGTTGAGTTTTTACACGCACCTTTCAGGGGTATAAACGATTTTTGGTGCGCGGGACCGAAATACTTACCTCTTAAGAAAACAATACATCAGAGTATTGACAGTGCCGCCGCGTTTGACATTCCGATAATCATTATGCATGTTGATTCCGGTTGGTATCCCCCTGATATTTGTGATATCGGTCTTGAACGGTTTGACAGCCTTGTTGAATATGCGAGCTCAAAGGGTGTTAAAATTGCTTTTGAAAACATAAGAAATTTTGGCACGCTTGCCGCTATGATGCAAAGGTACAGATTACTGCCTGATGTAGGATATTGCTATGATTGCGGACATGAGCATTGCTATACCGAAACGGTGCATTTTACCGAGCTTTTCGGGCCTAAACTGCTATGTACGCATATTCACGATAATGTCGGCAGGAATGGGCGAGACAATCCTGATGATCACCTGATGATGTTTGACGGTAACATTGATTATGTCGATATGATGCGAAGATTAAGAAGTATAGGATATAGCGGTAATTTAACGGTTGAACTCGAGAAAAACAGTAAGTATGATTATATGACGGATGAGGAGTATGTTAAAACCGCCTATGAACGGATAGTTAAGATATCAAAACTGTAATAAATTAAATCCTGCCGGAACTATTGTTTGTCGGCAGGATTTTTTTGCGATTACAGGTCTTAAGCTGTAAAAAAACCTTGACAAAAACTCGCATTGTGGTATAATAACCATTGTGTTACGGTGGATGTAGCTTAGTTGGTTAAAGCGCCGGTTTGTGGCACCGGAGACCGTGGGTTCGAGTCCCATCTTCCACCCCACAACTGCCGCACATAGCGGTTTGGAAGCGTGAATAATGAATATCGAGTAGGTGAATTGACCTGTGCGGCATTTCTGGAGTATTCAATATTCATTATTCATCTTTCATATTATGGATTTTTTTTAAATATTGGGGTGTCGTCAAGCGGTAAGACACAGCACTTTGACGGCTTTATTC
>CACXEV010000072.1 GCA_902766755.1 Oscillospiraceae bacterium
CCTATAAGCCAGTTTTTATTTCCGCCGAGCTTTTGGGAAATATAAAATGTGCTGACAGACGGCACAAACACCATAGTAATACCCGAAATTACCCCGGGCATAGAAAGTGGGATTATCACGCGGCGAAGGCGTGAAAAGGCATTTGAGCCGAGGTCTGCCGCCGCCTCTAAGAGTGAATTATCTATTTTGGACATCACTGAGTAAATCGGCAGTATCATATAAGGTATAAAATCGTAAACCATACCGAGTATTACAGCTCCCGGTGTGTTTATAAGGTGTAAAGGCTTAAGACCTATAGACTTTAAAAAGGTATTGATAATGCCGGTATTGGCGAGAATAGATATCCAGGAATATGTGCGAATGAGAAAATTCATCCACATTGGAAGCATTACGATTATCATTATCATACGCTGTGAGCTTACCTTCATTTTGGTCATAAAATATGCCATAGGGTAGGATATTAAAAGCGTAATTACAGTAGCGGCAAGCGCATAAAGAACAGATACGCCGAAAGCCTTTCTGTATTTGCCTATCTGCGCCATATTACTAAGCGTAAATGCTCCGTTATTATCGGTAAATGCAAAGTACGCCATCATAATGAGCGGTACTATAACAAATATCGCCGCCCAAACAAGATATGGAGCCGCAATAAGGCGGCTGCCGAAGCTCTTTTTATTCAAGTCTTATTCCTCCTCTGGCATATTTTCGGAGAGGTGATCCATTTCTTCGCTGTATGAGCTGTAATCACCGTAAAGACCGGAATACTCGGATTTTTTCATAATGTGGATAGCGTCAGGTTCGATAAAAAGACCTACACTATCCCCTACAAAGCATTCGTCAGTTGTTTGTATCATCCACTTGAATCCACCGATATCGACAATTATTTCATAATGAACGCCGAGGAAAGCTACAGAGGTGACCGTCCCGGTAAGCATACCTTTATCAGCAGGCACAATATCTACATCCTCCGGGCGCACAACAACATCAACAGCCTCATCGGGTGCAAAGCCTTTATCGAGGCATTCGAATGTATGACCTGAGAAATCGACTACAAGGTCTTTTCTCATAATACCGTCTACAATATTTGACTCGCCAATAAAATCCGCAACGAAGGCGTTTCTCGGTTCGTTATAAATATCTTTGGGTGTACCGACTTGCTGAATTTTGCCCTTGTCCATAACTACAACGCGGTCGGACATTGTAAGTGCTTCTTCCTGGTCGTGAGTTACAAATATAAATGTAATGCCGAGTGTGCGCTGGATATTTCGAAGCTCCTTTTGCATATCCTTTCGAAGTTTAAGGTCGAGCGCTGCTAAAGGCTCATCGAGAAGTAAAACCTTAGGTTTATTAGCAATGGCGCGAGCTATAGCCACGCGCTGCTGTTGACCGCCTGAAAGCGTTGTGATTTTCCGTTTTTCAAAACCTTCAAGATTTACAAGAGCCAGCATTTTCGAAACCGTCTTTTTAATTTCGGATTCAGGTAATTTTTTAACCCTGAGTCCAAATGCAACGTTTTCAAAAACATTTAAGTGTTCAAAAAGCGCATAACGCTGAAAAATGGTGTTGACCTGCCTTTTATAAGCCGGAACACCATTAAATCTTTTTTCCTCAAAGATTACATCTCCGACATCCGGATCCAAAAAACCCGCTATCAAACGAAGTGTCGTGGTTTTTCCGCATCCGGAAGCGCCGAGAAGCGTTATAAACTCTTTGTCTTTGATTTCGAGACTGAGTCCGTCTAAAACCCTCTCTCCATCAAACGATACACATACATCCTTGAGTTCAACAATATTTTCTTTTGTCATTTAAGCATCCCCCTTTGTCACACTTTGAGTGTCGACAGTAGTAAATTTTTTACCCTGCGCGATACCTGGCGCCGTCTGTTTGTATGCCCTGACAAAGGGTTTTTCGCAGTATGAGTTTTAATACTACGGCATACATTAGTACCGAATCGCCATTTCTACACAGATGCATAAATATATTAATATTTTACAAAATTGAATATACGGCAAAAAACCTTAAATGTCAAGTATATTATATCCGTACTATTGATTTTTCACGCGATTTATCGTATAATTTCAAAAGGGTGATTGTTATGCCTGATGTAAAACAAACGATAGCGCAGAATATTACCGAATTGCGACTGCTTAGCGATATGACTCAGGCACAACTCGGCGATAAGCTTAACTATTCGTATAAAACGGTTTCAAAATGGGAACGCGGAGAGTCAACTCCCGATATAGAAGTTTTGACCGAAATTTCCGATTTGTTCGGCGTAACGCTGGATTCACTTGTAAGGGAGGACGGTATTGCCGACAGGGTCGATATAAATGCTAAAAAGCAGAAGAATTATAATCACCGCGCGATTATGTATATTGTCGAAGGGTCTATTATGTTGGTGTCGCTGCTTGCCTTTATTATTACTTCGCTTATAATCGGAAAAAACGGCTTTCAGATTTTGTATTTTGTGTATGCTGTTCCTATCGTCTTTATTGTGAAGCTCGTACTTAACTCGGTATGGTTTAATCCGAGGCATAATTACTATATTGTTTCAGCTTTAATGTGGTCAATTCTTGCGGCAATACATATTTCTTTTTTGTACTTTAAAATAAATGTCGGGTTAATATATCTTTTGGGCGTTGCAGGACAATTGATTATAATTATTTGTGCATTTATAAGTAGACCGTTTAAGCTCTTTAAGAAACATTAAAATCGGCAATGAAGTATAAAGCTTAATTGCCGATTATTTTATATTCAAAATCAAAAAACCGTATTTCCTGCCTGCTTATATATACAGCCCGTTTTTCTTCACCGCGGGCAATTTTTACGGTGTTTTCATAAGCCGCACAGGCGCCTAAAAAGCCGCCTGATAAGCAGGATGTTATTATAAATGATATTAAAAACAGATATAAGCTTCTTTTCATTTTTAACTTTCCTTCAGTGTTTTTATAAGTGTTTCGGATAATAGCTCCGCCGAATATTTTGCTTCCTCGAGGGAATTTGCGTCAGTACCTATTTCTATAAGCATTGAACCTGTAGTAAGAGGCTCGTTATAGCTTCGGGGCATCAGACTTAAAGGTCGTGCAAGGGCAGGGTACATATTTTCCATATTTTTTTGAAGCCTTAAAGCCAATTTTAAGTTTTCCTGCCAATTTGGAAAGTTCTTTACATTTCCGCTCTGTGAACCCATAACAAGCATTACCTGAGCGGCGCGTTTGCCGTTTATATCGGCTGTAAGCTTTGTTTTAGTACTGCCGGACTGTATAGCATCCCTATGAATATCAATTACAACCTTTATGTCCGGGTACTTCTTAAGATACGATTTTATGGTGCCTGCCGCGCGTGAATAGCTGCCGTTATACGAGGGGTAATCATGCTGCATTCTGTCATGCAGGGTGCTTATCCCGGAGGCGCTTAACTTATCGGATATTATGGCGCCGAGCTCAGTGACATTAAAATTATTATCGGTGGTTCGGCTATTATCCGATGAGGTGTAATAGTCCCTGTCCTCGCTTAAAAAGCTTTCGGTTGCATGAGTATGGATTATCAGTACCTGCGCCTCGGCGTTCTCTTGTATTTTAAAGCCTAAATTTGCGGTTAAAAGCGCACTTGCACTGATATTTAAATCGGTGCTGTTTTTTATATGCACATTACTGTCGGTAACGGTAGAATTATCACTTTTTACGGTTTTGTTTATTACTTTTCCCAAAACCTCACCGGCGGCTGTAGGCAGGACTGGTGAGTTCTGCTCTACAGGTGCGGAAGTTAAAGGTTCAGGCGATTTTTCATTTTCTTCAGCTTCTTCAAAGTCAAACGGCAAAAACCCGTTAGAGTATTTAATCGTATCTGGCTTTTGTCCGGATTTAAAAAACACCGAATAAACTCCGTAAGAGAACAGCGTTATTATGCATAGAAAAACCGTAATTATTCTGAAAATCTGTGAGGTATTATTCATTTAAAAAGCCTCCGTAAATCTAAAAAAATATATGAAGGCTTTACTTATTTTATGATAGGCTTTCTATTTCTTCTTCATTAAGCGAGGGCTGAAAAAACATATTAAGCGCTCTTGCTATAACCGCCGCCGCACGGGAAACAAGCAAATCGATTTCTTTCGGAGTCACCATCATATTTTCGTCTGTATTAAGCCTCTCCGAAAGGCAACTTGCATCTATAACCGTAGGTATTCCTATAGCAATCGTCTTTACTCCTAAATTTTTTTCGCATAAAGCGGCGCGCTCGTTTTTAACGCCCGAGCCCGGTGCTATGCCGCTGTCGGTCATTTGGATAGTTCGGCATAAGTTTTGAGGTGTTCTTGCCGCAAGGGCATCAACCGCAATTATAACATCAGGGTTTATGCGGTCGGCGGTAGCTTTGATTATATCCGCCGCTTCAATTCCGGTTTTACCTAAAACACCGGGAGAAATGCAGGATACGGTATGAAGTCCTTGTAGCCCTAACGAACTTTTAAGCTCCCCTGAAATATGCCTTGTAGCTATTACCGAACCGGCGCAAACCGGGCCTAAGGCATCAGGAGTAATATCCGCATTTCCGAGGCCTACTACCAACGCATTATCATTCTTGTTTTCTGTAAGTTCACCTAAAGCCGTTACAATGGCTTTTTTAAGCGGAGCGGTATCGGATATACTGTCAAGTCTGTCAAATCTTATTGTGCAGTATTTGCCTTTGGGTTTATTTATACGACTTGCCGCCTCATCACTTTGTATTTCCGCCATTTCGATAATTACATCGTCAACCGATATTTGTTTTGTTTTTATATCGTTGCTTTCAGCGATGTTTTCCTCACTTACAAGGTCTGTTCTGATAGTCATAATATCACCGATCTTATTCTTTCCGGAAAATAAGCGGATATTAAAAAAGCGGCGAAAGTCACCTTTCGCCGCCATATAATATGATATTTGTTATTTTTTTTCGCCGTTATACTTGGCAACAACATTCTTGATCCTGTCAACCGGGTCTAAGAGTTTGCTTATAGAATTGTCGTGATTTATGGTATCTACAAGAAGAGCAATATATTTTGCCATATTTACACTGCAGTACCAATCACGCGATAAAAGCTCGGGGGTTTGATAAATAAGGTTGGTTGTGAAAACCTTTGTTATGATACCGCGCGCGCAATAATCGTCAAATTTTTGGAGCCCCTCAACAAAAAGGCCGAAGGTTGAGAAAACAAATATTCTGCCGGCTCCCATTTCTTTAAGCTTTGCGGCAATGTCAAGCATTGAATCTCCCGAGG
>CACXEV010000073.1 GCA_902766755.1 Oscillospiraceae bacterium
AGCACGCTTTCCATTTGGGTTGACGGCGGCAAGCTTTTAAAAGAAAGTGAAACGCTTGATTTCAGTAATATAAGCTCTTATACTTTTAAGGAATTAAAAACAACTGAAAAGGCTTTTAATGCAGTTATTAAACTTAAAAACGGCAGTAATTATGAAGATTATTTAACAGTAAGTGTTGACTCGTTAAAAGGGGAGTATAAGGTTATTAGTACCAATAATAATTATTCAAGAAATATAACTCCTCCCGGCACTTCTTCCAATGAGTCTTCCTCGGGTTCGAGTAATAGTGGTGCTAACTCACCAACAATCAGCACTACAACAAACACAAATACCGGTACAAACAACTGATATGGAAGATAAAAGCATTTTAAGAGAAGGCGTTGTTATCAAAGCAATTTCGGGCTTTTATTATGTTTCCGATTCGGTTAATACTTTTGAATGTAAAGCAAGGGGAAATTTTCGATACTCGAAGATTTCCCCAATTGTCGGTGATAGAGTTAAATTTAATGCTGTTTCTGAAAAAACAGGTGTTATTGTTGAAATTTCACCGAGAAAAAACTCACTTAACCGACCTGTTATTGCAAATATTGATAAACTGATTATTATATCGTCTTTCAAAAATCCTGCGCCGGATCTTTATTTGATTGACAGATTAACCGCCATAGCTGTTTTTAATAATATAGTGCCTATAATTGTTTTTAATAAATCCGATATGGGTGATTTTAACGAATTTGCTCGCATATATAAAAACGCAGGGTTTAATACATATATTGTCAGTGCGTTCGATAATAAGTCTCTTGCCGATTTAAAAGAAGAATTTAAAAATTGCATTTGTGCAATGACGGGTAATACCGGTGTAGGAAAATCAAGCCTAATAAATTCGATGTTTAACGGATTTGAGCTTAAAACCGGCGAAATAAGTTCTGCGCTCGGCAGAGGGCGGCACACAACAAGACATACAGAGCTTTTCAGTAATGAGCTTGGGGGTTATGTTGCGGATACGCCGGGATTTTCTTCAATAGAACAAAGTGATGATTTGTATAATTTTAAGCTCCAATTACCCCGGTGCTTCAGGGATTTTTTACCATATTTAGATAATTGCAAATTCTCTACTTGCACGCATACAAGTGAACCGGGTTGCGGTGTTTTAAGGGCTGTCAATTCAGGTTTTATAGAAAAAACACGGCATAATAGCTATGTTACGCTTTTAAATGAGTTGAAAAGCGTAACCGGTTGGCAAAAAAAGAAATAGAGGGATGCTTATGAGTTTTTTCAGTATATTCTTAATAGCAATAGGCCTTTCAATGGATGCTTTTGCGGTAGCAATTTGCAAAGGTCTTCAAATGCGAAAGATTGATTATGGAAAAACTCTCCTAATAGGATTATTTTTTGGCGGATTTCAGGCTATAATGCCGCTTATCGGTTGGTTTTTAGGAATTCGCTTTCAAAAGCATATAGTTAATATTGATCATTGGATTGCTTTCTTTCTTTTGGCAATTATAGGCGGTAAAATGATTTATGATTCTTTTCATCCGTCGGATGATGATAACGGCGGCGTAGGTATACCTGAATTGTTTGTTCTTGCAATTGCCACAAGCATAGATGCGCTGGCAGTGGGGATTGCTTTTGCTTTGCTTAATGAACTTAATATATATTTTGCAGTTATGATAATAGGTTTGTCAACATTTATACTTTCAGTCATAGGTGTGTTAATCGGTAATAAATTTGGTTTAGTGTTTAGGAGTAAAGCCGAGTTTCTTGGCGGTGTTATACTTATCCTTTTAGGTCTTAAAATCCTGCTTGAACATCTGAATATTATTAAATCGGTATTCTGATAATGAAAATTTTAAGCAAGATAATTAAAATATTTAATAATGCTTTTCCGATTTTTAACAGGCCTATGGCAGTATGTGCCGCAATGTGCTGTATGGCAATTCCGTTTTTATATAAATTTGAAAGTATTTCAGTATATATTTTGATTTTGTTTGCTGTTATTTTGCTATTGCTGTGCGCTATATTTGTAAGTAAAAAGCTTTTAATTATTTCTGTTTTGTTTTTAGCAGTGTGTGCAAGTGCGGTAAATGAATTTGCAACAGTTAAGGACTTAGAAACGCTTGACGGTCAATTTATAAATGCCGATTTTACCGCGGTTACAGATTCTTACGACACGGGTAAGGTCCATAAATTAACGGTTTCTTGCGACGGCACAAAAATAATACCTGAAAACTCAAAATTTTCGTTTTACTATTTTTTCGATAAAGATATAAAATGCGGTGAACATTTTAACGCTGTAGTTAAGCTTTCATCCCTTGAAAACAGCGATTATAAGATGTATAATTTCGGCAATTCAATTTATATGGATTGTAAGCTTATTGAGATAAATAATAAATATTCAAATAACAGTTTTTATGAAAAAATCGGCAATATAAGACGCTATATGATAAATACGCTGTCATACAGGTTTCCAGATGAAATTTCAAGTATACTTATTGCTCTTAATTGCGGCGATCGCAAATATTTGTCCGATGAATTTTACAATAAGGTACTTATCTGCGGTGTTACTCACATAATGGTCGTTTCAGGTTTGCATATTTCAATAATAATTGGTTTGATTTTTTCGTTTTTTGAAAAATTTTATCAAAATAGGTATATTAAGAGCGCGGTATCTTTACTTTTGATATTTGCTATATGCGCCCTTTGCGGATTTACACTTTCTGTTGTTCGTGCGGGCATTATGTTTCTGTTCTTTGTATTATCTCCAGTCTTGTTGCGGCAAAATGATTCATTAAATTCTTTAGGCAGTTCTGTGGTGCTCATTCTTTACCTATTGCCGTTCAGCATTTTTAGTGTTTCTTTTTTGCTGTCGGTTTCCGCAACTCTTGCTGTGGTTTGGGTAGCACCGTTTTATAGCAACTTAATTAATACTAAATTGCTGATAAGGAATAAGATAGGAAAGGTAATTGTTTCGGTACTTACTGTGTCAATTTGTGCATTGATTTTTACCGCGCCTATTTCAATAAGCGTGTTCGGCACATTTGCCGTTTTATCTCCGCTTACATTTCTGCTTATTACTTTTCCGGTTACTTTTGCACTTGAGTTTAATACTATGGCTTTAGTTGTTTCTGCAATAAAGGGGATTTCTTTTTTAGCCTCACCTTTATTCTGGGTGGCCGGCATCTGCGCCCGCTACATAAAACTGATTATAGATAATTTTGGAATTTTAGATTTTTTGCTCATTGATGCCGGTGATGCAGAATTGATTATATGCGTGTGTTTTATTATATTTATGATCATATTTATGTGCATATACAAATACTATAAAAAACTAATTAAAAAGCGTTTTGTAATGGAGGTGAAAGCTCATGGGAATAATTTACGAAAGCAATCTTAAAAGCCTTATATCATCAGGAAAGATATTACCTGTATATGTTTTTTTTGGTGACGATGGTTATCTTATAAATCACTATGAAAAAGTTATAGTTGATAAAACTTGCGGGAAGAATAATGATTTTGATTTCCAAAAATTTGAAAAGGATATTGATTTACAAGCAGTTTTTGATTCACTTAATCAATTTCCTATGCTGGGCGATAGAAAATGTGTTGTTTTATCGGATTATGATTTTGAGGCGGCATCTGCTGAGGACTTTGAAAGGATTACTTCACTTCTTTCGGATAAATACGAGTTTTCAACACTGGTATATAAGCTTGAAGATATTGAGTTTGATTATAAACATTCTTCACAAGCAAAAAAAATAATTGATACTGCAGAAAAGGGCGGCGGTTGTGTTGTGGAACTAAAGCACCGCGATACCATTGAACTTTCAAAAATGCTTATATCTGCCGCAAAAAAAAGAAATTGTATTTTAGAAATGCCGACTGCAAAATATATGGTCGAGACTTGCGGATCCGATATAAATACGCTTTCGAGTGAAATTGATAAGCTCTGTTTGTTTGTTGAAGGCGGAAAAATTACCGAGTCAGATATTGACAATGTCTGCATAAAATCGGTTGAAGCATCTGTTTATGAATATGTAAAACAAATTATGTCTTGCAATTCTTCGGCGGCATTTAATACTTTAAGTGATTTGCTTTATATGCGCTTTGAACCGATGTTAATTTTATATACAACGGCTTCCGCTTTTGTTGATATAGCGCGGGTTGACGCCGCTAAAAAATCCAACAAGACAAATGCCGATATTATTAGTGATTTCCCATATAAAAACAAAGGGTTTGTTATTGATAGGGCAATGGTAAACCTTAAAAGATTTAATGATAAAAAGCTTTCATTATGTATGAATGAAATTATTAAGGCGGACAAGCTTTTAAAGAGCTTTTCG
>CACXEV010000074.1 GCA_902766755.1 Oscillospiraceae bacterium
CGCCTCGCCCGTTTTATTGTAGCTTCGCTCGTTTTCCTTCCCCCGGTAGAACCGGGGGTTTATTTCCACACCTAAAGGCACCAATCAAACTGCTCATCGGTTTTTACTCCGATGAGCAACTTTTTCAAAATATTTCTACATCCCAATCACTTAAATATTGGAACAATCTTGTGAGGTCTTTGTTGTTTACAGCACTGTCACCGTTTACATCAAGTGTAGCTTCGTTTACAAAAACATCCCAATCAGAAAGGTACTGAAATAATCTTGTGAGGTCTTTGTTGTTAACTAAACCATCGGCATTTATATCGCCTGGGGTGTATAAACCTTCAGTTATGGATTTTATTGCAGTAATTTCAACCGTGACGGCTCCTGTGATTTTTGTAATACGATATGTGTACGGAAGTTCCGCTGTGGAAACATCCTTCAGGTTTTTATAACCGCCGGACAGGTTGTCGGTCGTTAAGCCGTCGAAGGTATAGCCGTCGGCGACAACGACAGTGAAGTTGATCTGTCCGTCACCAGTGATAACCGGGCAGCCCGAATCGGAATCTCTGGCAACGCCGCTTGTAACCGCTGACTCATCGGCACAACTTGTATCCTGCGTATAATAGACATTCACCGTAACGCCGTCGCTTACCGCAAAAGTCACGGTAAACGGGGAAGCGGTTTTCGTATCGATATAAGGTGTTTCGCCGATTGCGGCATTCGCTGTAAAGGTGATCGTCGAGGCGTCGGTCAATTCGCTTGTTACCGTTCCGTTGATATCAACGGCATTCCCGCAATCAGCGCAGATATAGGACAGCGTTGCGGTGCCGAAATCGTCACTCCACGTCCATTCGGGCGTCGTACCATCTGCGATGGTACCATGTTCACACTCTACCGTAGTAATGGTAACTGTGGTGTCGGCGGTGATCTTGGTGATGCGATACGTGTTTGCAAGACCTGTGTCGGACGGGCCTTTGATATTCTTGTATGTTCCGGATGTTGCTGTGATGCTGCTGAGAGCGTATCCGTCATTCAAAACCACGGTGAAGTTTACCTGTCCTGCCCCTGTTGAATCCGGGTTACCCGAATCACTGTCGCGTGAAACGGTCGTGCCGGTTGCGCTGACCGACTCGCTTGTACCGGCAGTATCCTGCGTCTCATAAACCGTGATCGAGTTTACACCGGCGTCTCCCGCAAAGGTAACCGTGAATCCCTCATCCGCTGTTATATCGGTGCTCTCTTCTACCGAATGGTCGCACGCATCGACTACAACCGTCATGGGGATCGTCTGTGTTTCGGTGGCACCGCAACCGGTGCAGGTATATGTAAGAATGCCCGTGCTTGTGGAAGTTGATGCCGTCGTGATTACTCCGGAATTCCAACTGTGACTCCATGAACCGCCCTTACACGAAGTGACGCTGCTGGCAGTAGCGAAAGAGGGCGTGCTGCTCGAAACCGAAGACGGCCAGGACGCCATCACGTAATTGACGGTTTTGGGAAGCTTGTAACTGAGAATCACGGATCCGTTGCTTCCGGCTTTTGTGTTCAATATGGTACCCGCACTGCGGCTTGAAGAATTGGCGGCATACTTTTGATTGCTGCCAAACCAACTGCTGTTTGCTGATCCGTCCATACCGGTCGTGCCAGCCGTAAAGATCGTTGCACCTTGGATCAAAATGGTGCCGTCTGCGTCAATAGCGGAATTGTCGCCTCCGGATTTCATACTGAATACCGCCTGCTGACCGCCGTAGAGATACAGTCCGCCGTTGGAGTCGAGTCCGTCTCCGTCACAGTTTACATACAAATCTCCGCCGTAAATATAGATGTTGTAATCACTTGAAGAGGATGTACTGCTCCCCGGTCCGCTCTGATTGCCGCCCGGGCGGCCGCCGCCGGGATTGAAAGTGTTTCCGCCGCCTGCTCCTGTGTCGGAGCCGTTACTACTTCCACCCGCAGCATTTACGCCGTCATCGCTTGCTATTACATAGTATCTTCCGGAATAAACATACACCGTGCCGCCTTCAAGACCTTCATAGGAATGATTGATTGCGACATCGGGATCGAGTTCAAGCCCGTTTTCCGAGCCGAGTATCAGTGAAGTATCCGCGTGCATGCCGTCGTCACCTGTGTTGATCGTGAAGGTGCCGCCGGTAACGGTGACATAGGCGTCGGAATGTACCGCGTCATCGCCCGTGTTCAGTGTGAAAGTACCGCCTATTATTGTGAGGGTGGGATCGTAACCGGCTTCTTCGGCGCGGTCACCCGAGGCCTTGAGACCTTTGCAGCTGTAAGCGTCGGCGAGAGTATCGTTCCACACGCTGTAGCCCTTCCAGGTCTGTATATTGAAGGTGCCGCCGTTGATGGTCAGGGCGGTGTCCGCCTGAATGCCGTCACCGTCCACATCAATGTCGAAGGTGCCACCGTTGATGGTAACGGTTCCCGCAGAGTCGGTATCAATCGCGGTACCCTCGGTGGCGTCTGTCGCATCGGGCGCGCTCTTGATTCCGTCGCCTGCCGCTTTGACAATGTATGTTCCCTGATTAAATACAATACTGCCGTCGCTGGCAATGCCGTTGTTCACAGCCGCGCCGGATTTCGTACAGCCGTAATACTTGCCGTTGCCGGTCACGGCGACCGTGCCGGAGCCGTTAAAGATCAGCGCAGCGGTCGATCCGCCCTTGATCCCGTTCTTGGCGTTGGCTACGATATTCAGATTTCCGTCGCCGCAGAAGGTGACAGTAGAGCCGCTTTTCACCTTGATCGCCGCGCCCTCAAAGGCTTCCGCAACTGTGGCGTCGCTCGATGCTTCATTATCTGGATCTTCATTATCCGTCAATGTGGAAGTTCCTTCTAAATGAATGTTTACCGTCGATGATTTCTTAATGACGATCGGCGCCGTAGAAGAAGATGCCAATGTTAGATTATCAAGAATAAGAGTAACATCACTCAAACTTTTGCTGACAACAATACTCCCGTCAGAGCAGCTTCCGCTTATGCGGTAGGTTCCGGCTGCTGTGATCGTAAGAGTCGTCCCGTCGATCGAATAACCGTAGCCGGATTCGGTATCCGTAATAGCGCTATCTAAGAAAGTCAAAACAGCGCTTTGCTCTGCATAAACGGTATTGTTGCTGTTACTTCCTCCGTCTGTCGCCAATGCTGGATTTGCCACAATAGCATTTAAAACCAAAAAGGCGGTAATAAATGACAATAGCTTATTTTTCATAGTAACCTCCATTGTTTAATTCTTTATTTTTATTAAATTTGTTTATTAAAGCTAAAATTGCCGAAATTATCAGTATTGCTGAACCAATAATCGGATATGCGACGGTATTTCGGTTTGTTGTACCGTAAATGTCCAATACTCCTTTTAGAATACTGCCTACGGTGAAAGTTGCAATACTTGCCGAGTATAATATATCAGAAGCGCTTGGCAGTTTACTTGGATTTGCTTTAAGTGCCTTAATAAAATACAAAAAAGCACCAAAAACCAAAGGTATGCAGAAGGCATATATCATAAAGTAAGAGTAAACGCCGTGACTAAAATACTCATAAACCGCACCGAAGAGAATTAAAAACAACGATATGCAAAAATAAACGAAAGAAATCCTTAAAAATTTCTTGTTAATATCCGATATAAACAATGTCGCTTACACTCCTTTCTTTTATGCTCTTCCCGTTTGTTGTCGGATTATTCATAATCTCGCCGTTGAAAACAAAGGTTGAAGAACCGCCACCGTCAAAATTATATGCGGTCTTAACACCTAAGCTCTTCATAAATCCGGCAAGTTGATAAAGTGATAACCCGGTACTCTCCTGCGTTCTTCCATCAGACACCACAAAAACATAATGTAAATCGTCTATGATACCTATGGCTGTGCGCGGATTATTTGCCATAGCGCGACCTACTTCTTCATTTTGATCTACTGCTATATCTCCGTCTTCTACAAGTGCAGGGCCGAAAGAGAAAACATTTACTGCGCCTTTTTCGAGCAACTCTTCTGCAGAAATTTCACTTTGATTGATTATCTCAAATGTACCATCAGAATAAATTGCAAGTGCATCTGCATCAGATGGTGTGTTTCTGTAAAGTGTGCCTTGCCGTATGACATAACCGGATTCTCTTGCGCCGTAATAATCTCCGTTTATCGCAAGTATGGCGCCGACGCTTTCCGATATTTCGGATGTTTTAGCCGTCACATTTTTACCGTATGCACCGTTTGCAAGTGCAGTTTTAAGATAAGATGCAGAAGACAAGCGAACATCTGCTACATATATCACTGTATCGTTTTGTTCATATTCGGTAACGGTAATTTCTATATTATCGTCAGAATACGAATTTGCGGTTTTCGTTATATTATGAGAATCGGTATTGTAATCTTCACTCGATATGCCGGTGCTTAAGTTGTTGCTAACTTCATTAGAATAAACTCTTGTTATCACGAAAGTATCGAGTAGTGTGTAAACTGTAAACACTAATAGGACAATATAGAATACCAAATAAAATATTTTCCTTTTAATGATAATCACCTTCTTTATTTTTGAAAACAAACAGTTTTTGAATTGTAAAGCTTAAAACAAAAAACACAAGTTCGGTAACCAATTTTGAAACATATTTGTTCATAAACAGTAAGTTTGTAAACACACTCAAAAGCACTGTATTTCCAATGAGTATTATTGCGGCTAAAACAATATATTTTATTGCACTAATAATGGGTTTTTCCTTCGACTTGAATACCAACTTACGATTCAGCGTAAAGTTAATGCTTCCACTTATCAACCTTGCTGCGGCATTTGATAAAATTATACCGCCACCAAAAAATATCAATAGCGAATAAACCAGAAAATCGCAGAGAAAACTTATAATTGACGATGCGGAAAACCGCAGTATCTGTTTGTATATTTTCGCCGAGTCAGAAACAGGATTAAAGTGCGTGGACGAATTATTATTTATATAAACAGTATCTATAGGTATTTCAATTATTTGATTACCTAATTTACTCATTTCAAGCAACATATTCATTTCGTATTCATATCGTTCACCTTTAATTCCAATGAGTGTGCTCAACATATCGCCACTAAATGCCCTAAGTCCTGTTTGTGTGTCGAACACATCCGTTCTCGCAGCAATGCTAAAAACAAATCTTGTTATACTGTTACCGAATTTACTTTTAAACGGCACCTTACCGCTGAATTTGCGTGAACCCAAGATAAGTTTACCCGGATTTTCTTCGGATGCTTTTGATATTTTTATCACATCGGGTATCCTATGCTGTCCGTCAGCATCAAGCGTAACAACTACAATGGATCTGCCGAAACGGTTAAGGATATATTCAAATCCGATTTTAAGCGCATATCCCTTGCCACGATTTTCAGAATAAGATATAACATACGCGTATTTGCGTACAGCATCAAATATCGGCTTATATTTTTCACCGCTTCCGTCATCAATTATAACGATAGTAAAACCGCTATTACTTAGTTGCTTTGTGATTTCAACTAATATCATTTCGGGCATATATGCAGGGATTAGAGCAATATTAAGAATTTTATCGTTGCTTAACATAACACACTTTCCTTCCCTTATGGTATTTATTGTCGTATCTCAGATTTGTTTTCTTTAACTATGATTATATGAAAAAATATTGAAAAAACATTGAAGCATATAAAAAACGGCGAGATTGTTTAAATCTGCGCCGTTTTTATATAGTACTATTCAAATTAAAGTTGGTTTTGTGTTTGTGTATATGGTAAAAGTGCAATTTCAAGGTTTCCATTTTTCGTACGAAGTTCATCAATAAACGCTTTTTCTTCTGCCGGATTTTTGAGTTGCACTTTATAAGATAGCCTGAACATACTTCCCATTCCGGTAGTTTTTACACCGGCATTTTCACATTTCTTTAAATAGTGCGCAAAAATCTCATCGAAGGTTCCGTTGTATTCAAGCGATTCCGGTATTGTAATACGAAGCAATTGATCGGATGCCATACTTTTATGTTCAAACAAAGTAAGGAAACTTAGAAGAAGGAACAATACCGAAAGCCCAAGTAAGATAACAACGCCGTAACCGATATATCCCATACCGAATGCGATGCCGGAGCCCATTGCAACTAAAATCGAAGCAATTTCATCTGCGCTGCCCTGTGCGGAACGAAAGCGTATCAGACTGAATGCGCCACCTATTGCAACGCCGGCGCCGATATTGCCGTTTACGAACGTTATAACAGCGGCAACAACAAAAGGAATAAGCGCCGTAACAATAAAAAACCGTTTGGTTGATCGAATGCGAAAACTCATAATCCAGGAATATATGAATCCTGTTACGAGCGCAACAGCTGTCATAATAAAAAACTGTGACGGGGTTACCGTTGATGTATAAATGGAATCAAACATAATTAGTATTCTCCTTACTTGTTTCAAATAATTTTTGCTTTAATAAGTTGCTGGCGGTACGCTTCTCCGTATTTTGAAAAACTGCTTTTCCTTATTTCTCCTTCGGAAAGGATATCTGCCAGCCATAGAGGCATTGCTTCCTGAACCTTTATTTCAAGAATCGTCCAACCGGCACTGAGAAGCGAGATGCCGTCCATTGATTTGGTAAGCGTCAGGTCATTTACGCGGTATCTGGGGTTTTCGTCAATTGTAAGTCGCAGATCGCCGTCCGGCTCAAAATACGCCGTCCTGTCATATATGATAAGGCAGGCGGGAACAAGCGTTTTATAGTAATCGCGAAAGACTGTTATCTCACGGTTTATCTGTCCGGGAGAGCAGATGTCACCCTCACCAGAAAAAAACTTATGTACCAGGGGAATTGTGGTTTCAACTCGGCGCTTATATACGATACCGTATGCCTTGCGTTTAAGTTCAAGAAACACAGGAGACTTATCAGTAGCAATTCCGTATGAGCGCAAGCGTATCTTTTCCTTAAAAGGCGGCTTTTCAACACTTGTTCTGATCAGTTGATATGTCGGTGTATCATAGTATAAGGAAGCTATGGATGTTTTACCGTACTTATCTACCTGCATATGTCCCTTAAGCCTTTCACGAAGAAAATCTGTTTGCTTGGCGTTTAACAGATATTTGAGCTCATATCGCTTCATTACAGTTATTGCCAAAGTACCACCTCCAATATCAAAACGTTATGCGAAGGGAAAAGATTCCGCCGAAAACCGTAGCCGATATGCGCCCGTTGTGTGCTTTTACTATATCTTTAACATAAGATAGTCCAAGTCCTGCACTATTTTCTTTTTTGTTCTCCAATGCAGTAAAACGGTCAAATATCTGATTCACCGGGCCATCAGAAAGTTTTGCATCATTTTTTGTTTCCAGCAAAACATAACCGTTCTCACACTTTAATGTAAAATTTGCCTTTGTTAAAGAATACTTGAGCGTATTATCAATAAGCTCATCGATCAATTTATTGATTGCCTCGGGATCGGCTGAAAGCGTTATATCCGGCGTTATATCAGTGGTCAGCTCTATTGAGCGTGAAAAAAAGTTTTCTGACTGTCTGTCGAGTGCGGCACACAGAAATTCTGAAATGGGTACTTCACTTATATTCATATTTCCGTCGTCAAATATTCCGATTGTTCCAAGCTTATCGACAAGTTCGTTCAATTTGCCGATTTGTCGTCGTGTCGAACGGGTTTGGTCATCGGGACCGTATTTTCGTTCAGCAAGTTCGGTATTTCCATTTATAATCGTAAGAGGAAGCCGAAACTCTTTGTTTGCACTTTTTATAAAGTTCCTTTGTTTTCTGTCAGCGTCTTCTATAGGCGCATAGATTTTTCTGGCAATACTATAAAGCACAAACCAACCTATGATGAGACAAAGCGCCTCACCAATCGCAGAAATTATTAAAATTCTGAAGGACGGAAGCAACTCGCGTCCTTGATCTATGACCGTTACGTAGGTCGTACCGTCTTTTTTATATACACGATATCGGTATGACCACTTTGTCCACCCTGTTTTTTCTTTTAATAATGATTTTGCCCATTGCTTGGCATCATCTTCCGACACTGCCGATATATTAAAAGCAACTGTTTCTGCATTCTCGCCCTTATTTGAAAAGGCGATTGTAAAATATCTTATAGAGGCGTTGATTTCAGGCGAATCGGGTCCCATAGGTCCCATTCTGAAATTTCTGTCTTTCGGTTCTGATATTATGTCCTTTGAAACAGTTTCGCCTCGCCCAAAAGAGCCTTGTCTATCGGCAATTTTTTGTGTGATATCATCGGCATCGTTTGCCGCCATTGTGAAGTTCACTCCGTTTATAACAGTAAGAAGTACAGTCAACAGGACAAAGATCACAAAAATTGCATACAACCTGAATTTCTTTTCCGCCTTATTCATTTTGTGCCACCAATTCAAATCCTTTCTTCGCCTTGTACTTTATTCTAGTTTCGGTACCAATTTTTCCAAATTTTGTGTTAAGTGCATTTATATACACACCGTCATTTGCGGTTATGCTCTCACCGTTTAATAGTGCGCGTAAAACCTTTATCTCTCCGGCGGTCAAACTCGGACCGCCGGTAATTTGATATTCCGGAATATTTATTTTAATTTCGCCTATGGATAATTGTTCATTTGATGAAACAAAATTCAGCGTGTCTTTAATTTCGTGGCAAATCTTTTCAGGCGTAAACGGATATGACAACCATGAATTAGGTAAAGGAGGTTCGGTCAAGTCGTGTGCGCTGACAGGACAGTCGTTTAGTGCAATAACCGGAATTTCTTTATCCTGTATCCGTTCTATCAATTCTTCATAATCAATTCTCGGAATATTTCTGTCCAGTATGACAATATCAAAATCTTCCGTTGCCAGAAGTGAGATAACTTGGGTTCCATCAAACGCTGTGACGGTTTCTCCGAAATCGATTTCAAGCAATTTCTTATAACACTCGAGCAAATCCCTGTCCGGTGCGGCAAAGAGTATTCGCATAAGCGTTTCTCCTTTTCTTATTAAGATGATACGGTAACACTGCTGTAACACGATGTACCGCCGTATGCATTTGCATTGTTGAATGTGTATGATGCTCCGTTGATTTTTACCGTGTGACTCCCTGAAGAATGAAGTGAGAGCGAATATGATTTTACATTACCGCCGGTGCTGACTTTACCGTAACCGAGTACTATCAGTGTGCCCCCTGAAACAGCAACCTGACCGTCGGCATCAATAGCCGCCGCATTTTGACTGTTCGGGCCTCTGGTAATCACAACACCGCCTGTCTGCATATAATTACCGTTACTGTCGATGCCGTCTGTATCTCCACTCGGCGAAACGGTAACATCGAGATATCCACCTGTGACATTGATTGCGGCAGCAGAATTGCCTTTTGTTGCGTTCACACCGTCGTCATTTGCAGACACATAGGATTTTCCGCCGGAAACATTTATAACATTTGCTTCAAATCCCTCGTATGCGCTGTCGATATTTATTGTACCGCCGGAAATGTTCAGCACATTATCTGCGTGGATGCCGTCCGCACCGGAAACGGTCTGCTGGCCGCCCCAGCCGCCGGGACCCATTTGTCCGCCTGCGGTTTTATTTGCCGGCGCATAAACATTCATATTCACGGTGCCCCCTGAAATATTGACAGTTCCCTGACCGTTGGTGCCGTCTTCTAATGATGTGCCATAATCTGCATGAAGACCGTCATCGTAGGTTTGCAGTGTAAGGCTGCCGTCTTTTATATTCAATTCATTTTGAACCTTAACGCCCTTATAGGAGGATGTTGACGCATCAGACGCTGTATATCCGCTATATGATCCCGTATATACCGTAACATTAGGTGCAACACCTTCTTCACCGGTCATCATTTCAAAATTATGTGCCGCCTCAATACCGTCACCTGCGGCATAGACCGTAACAGTACCGCCGGAGAGAGTGATGTCACCTCGGGTGACTCCGTTTTTATTCACATCGGTATTTTCGGTCTTAACACCGTCTCCATTTGTGGAAACAGCAACAACAGTTCCGCTTGTAACACTTATCGAATCGTTGCCCTTAAGTGCATTATTGTATGCAGAAGATTTTAAGGAGAGATTCTGAACAGTCAAATCTTTTGTTGTATGGATGCCGTTATTATACGAAGCGTTGACTACAAGAGTTCCGGTGCCTTTAATTTTCAAATCGCAAGTCACATAGATTGCGCCTTCCCCCTGATTCTCGTCATCAGATACTTTAGTGCTACGGGTATCGCTTATTACATTTTCCGTACCCTTCTTCGCAGATATATCAACATTTCCCGCTGTAATCACCTTGATCGGAGAATCACTTCCGTATGTGATTGTTGCCCCAGAAAGTTCAATAACCACCTCGTCAGTTTCTCCTGCATCAACAATGATTTGCCCTTCAAGCAGACCGGTTGCAGTATAAGTACCTGCCGAAGATATTGTGTATATTTTTCCTGAATTGCTGAATGTTCCGTCTTCCGTCGTCATTGAAAACGCACCCGTTGCTTCTTTGGCGGTAATGCTTTCATCCAGAGCCTCCTCTGCTGTATCCGAGCCGCTTTCGCTGCCGTTTGTTCCGCAGGCGGCAAACGATAAAACAATTACGCTCGCCAATAAAACAGATAGTATTTTTTTCATTAAGAACCGTCTCCTTTACCTAAACGAAAATCCTTCGTTGTTTCTGTTTATAATTAACAGTATACAGCGAAGGATTGAAGAAAGATTGAAGTTTTTAAATTTTTCTTAATATTTTAAGTTATTTTGTTCCGGTAAGTGCCGTGCCGTTTACATACAGAGTATAGCCGTTGCTGATCACATTGGAAGCATTTCCGGTAAAACTCGTCACATAACTGTCGCCGGTAAGCGTCCATGTGCTTGTGCTGTCAAGCGTTACGGAAACGGTGCCTACCTTTGTGGAAACAGAAGTTCCGCTCGCATTGGTTATTTTTCCGTCAATATACCCGGTAAATGTTGAAGAATCGGAAAGTTTCATGGCAAGTGTTGAATTGCTTCCTACGAGAACCGCACCGTTTAGCGTTTGCTTTGAGGCGTTAAGTGTTGCGGTATTGCTGCCACCGCTCCATCCGTCATCACAAATCGAAAGCAGAATATTGTCACTGTCTTTATTTATGATTTTTACTCCCGAAAGCGTAATTACGGCGCTTGTGTTTGTCACATGGAATACATGCCCGCTTTTGCTTGTAAGACTACCGCCGTTCATCGTGAAAGATGAAGTCCCGCTTGCTGCGTCCCCCGACATTGACTGATAAATCATAATACTGTCAAGGAAGGTCGCGTTGCCGTTGCGTTTTGTGTTGTTTGCGGTCAAATCACAGTCATTAAGAGTAATTGAATTAAGCCCTTCGATGCAAACACCCTCGGAAAGATTTGAAACGAGTTTTGCGTTTGATACCGTAATATCCGCAGTGGAGTAAATAGCAGGCGAGCCGAGTCCGTTTGAAGTGTATGTGCCGCCGGTGACAGTAACTTTTCCGCCGCCTCTGTCGGTGCGGATTGCCGCTGAAGATTGACCGCTTGTAGTAACGGTAAGATTATACGCTTCTGTGATACCGCCGCCGGTGGTCATGATTCCGCCTGAGCCGGAACCGGTTGTTGTAATGGTAGTATCCTCGATAATAACTGTTGTGCCGTCACCTGAGGCGTTATTCTGACCGCCGTTTCCACCGTAGCAGAACACACCGTTGGCACCCGAAGCATCGGATATAATTGTGCCGCCGGTAATAGTTGTCGTAGTGCCGCCTTTTACAAGCAGTGCGGCGTTCTGACCGTAGAAATTACAATTATCACCGCCGTCGGAATCGCCTGTTTTTGTAACAGTCGGATTATTTATTGTAACAGCATCCGATGTGCTTATCATAAGTGCGCTTTGATCAGAAGTTGTTGACGCATATGTTTTTCCGGTTTCTGTTTTTGCCGATGTGATTTCAGTAGCACCGCTGTAAACAACCTGCGAACTGCTTCCGCCACCCGGACCTCCCTGCCCGCCGGGCATATCCGGAGGGGTTCCGCCCGGACCGTCTTGTGCCGATTGTGAGGTGTCCGTTTGATCAGATGTTGTTTCGGATGCACTGCCGCATGCAGCAAGCGTTAAGACGAGCGAAAGAGTAAGAATTATCGCCAATAGTTTTTTCATTTTTCGTATCTCCTTTTCCGTAACGATAGTTATAATAACAGCCATATATGCTTGTTGTAAATCTATTATATCGGTCGAAGATTGAAAAAATATTGAAGTTTTTAAAATATTTCTACTTAAATATCAACTGTGAAACTGATGGTATTGCCCGAATAGTCGACCTTCATTTTCCCTTTCATTCGTTCAACGATCTCTTTTGCCATAGAAAGCCCTATGCCGAATCCCGCTTTTTCCGAGTTGTGGGATTCATCATTACGGTAGAATCGCTCAAAGAACTTTGAAATATCGGTGTTTTTCCCTTCCGCATAGGTGTTTGAAACCGAAATATGTGCGCCTTTTCCTCGATTTAAGGATTCAAGACGAATCGAAATGTTTCCGCCGTCATCACAATATTTAACGGCATTATCCAAAAGCACTGATACAACATGCTGAATACTTCTTTTATCGCATTTTACATTGAGATTCGGAGTTATTTCCACAGTGAAAGATTTACCGGAATTCTCCGCAACGCTTTTAAACGATTCGGAAATGTCGGAAACTATCCCGGATATATCAACATCCGTCATATCAGAATCCTTCATTTCGTTTGCCCGTGTCAAGACCACCAGTTCTTCAATAAGAGTCTGTAACCGTGTAATTTGTCTTCTTGTGCTGTCGGTCCATTTGGTTTTGCCACTTAGAGCTTCGGTCATTTCTGTGTTTGCGGATATGACGGCAAGCGGTGTTTTAAGTTCGTGGCTTGCGTTGGTGATAAAACGCTTTTGTCTTTCATCATTTTCTATAAACGGTTTAATGAGTTTTTTTGAAAACCGAAGGATCACAATAATATAGAGGATAAGCACTAAAAGCCATATACCTGACATATATGTCATTGTAAGGCGCTGCATGGCATAGCGGCTCGTACTGTCGAGCAGAACCAAAGTAACCGAGCCGTCTTCTGATGATTCTTTCACAAATCGAAATATTCGTTTTCCTTCAATATCAATACGCCCGTTGTTATAATTCTCTTCAAAAGCCCTATTGATAATGGAATTCATCTCGTTTTGCGGCATCGCTATGCGCGTAACGGTAATATTGACGCCGCTATCGCCTTTAACTGCGGTTAAAAATCGTGTTTCATAAACAGACTCGTCTTTAAGCGCAAGGAATCGCTCCTGGCTGGGATCAAACTCAAACCGCTCCGGTAAGTCTCCGCCGTTATCGACTATCATATTCAAAAGCACATCGGTCTGCCGGTTTATTACTTCCGTTGTTATCCAATACACAATGCCGGTCACCGCCGTGATTACCAATAAAAGCACTAAGGCAGAGCCCCATATAAATTTTCTTTGTAACTTCTTAAACATCCCTGACCTCCGTAATACGATAGCTGTTTGAATCGTATGCGTTTATTTGCGAGTTTGCCTTTACGGATTTTAGTTTATCATTAAGAAAAGATATGTACATCCATACAATGTCGGGTGAAGTATCTTCGCCAGACCAAACATCCAAAAGCAGTTCGTCCGCCGTCATATTTTTATCCGAGTTTAAGAGCAGACAGCAAAGAAGTCGAACTTCTTTTTGAGAAAGAGCTATTGTATTATGTGCACGAAGCTCTGATGATTCTGTATCAAGTTCAAGATTTCCGAATGTAAATGTTCGTGTTTTATAGTCCCTCTTCCTGCGATAAAGTGCCCGCAATCTCGCGCTGAGTTCTTGCATTGCAAACGGTTTTGTTAAATAGTCGTCAGCGCCGGCATCAAGCCCTTCAATTCGATCCGAAACCTCTGATTTTGCGGTCAGGAATATAGCCGGAATGGTGTTTCCGGCTTCCCGTATCTTTTTCATTGCTGTAACACCGTCCATAACAGGCATCATTATATCCATAATTATAACATCGTAGGCATCCTTTGAAAGCTTATCAACCGCTTGAGACCCGTTCGCCACGGCATCAACATAATAGCCCTGAAATTCAAGGTATTTTTTGATAACCTCTCTTAAATCGTTTTCATCTTCTGCAAATAATACTTTCATAATATTTCTCTGCCTTATCCTCTTATTATTCTTCTGAGCGTCTGCATTGACACATCACAAGATGCTAATTCATTTGCGCATCGATGAAGCTCCGAAACAATCAATTCTTGATTCTTAATATCTCTTTTGTATTTCAGTTCATGTTCGAGTGCCGCCCAGGTATCCATTGCGATTGTGCGAAGTTGAACTTCAACAAAGAAGTGCCCCGGAGTGTTCCCGTCCGGATCCGGTTCATCGGCCAGCATATCAAGTATCATATGATAACTGCGATAACCGTTCGGCTTGGCGTTTTGAATATAATCCTTTTCCTTGATAACGGTACAGCCAGGTATTGATTTTATCAGAGCGATATTTTCATAAACATCGTCTATGAAAAGGCAGACTATGCGAAGCCCGATAGAGTCCGTTATGCTTCTTAAAGCGTTGTGTGTTGTTTGCCCCAACCCGTTTCTTTCAAGTTTTTCGAGCATACTGTTTTCATCCTTGATACGGTACCGAAGGTGTTCAAAAAGTTTTTCACCGGTCTTTGCTTCGTGTTTCCGGCTGTTTTCTTCTATGTTCTGAACAAGGCTATTCATAACCCGGGTCATAGCATTATAATATTTGCCGTAAATATTCATTCTTTTCCTCACATACAGATTATTGCTTATCGT
Organism: Oscillospiraceae bacterium; assembly: GCA_902766755.1. GTDB lineage: Bacteria > Bacillota > Clostridia > Oscillospirales > Acutalibacteraceae > UBA737. The sequence goes on from CACXEV010000074.1 coordinate 14,758, forward strand.
TTCTTTTCTTAGGTAATGATACAGTAAATATAACTCTTCCGTCTTTATATTCTGCGTGTATCTTGCCACCGTGCGCTTCAGTCACCGCTTGTGCTATGGAAAGTCCAAGCCCGTAATGAGACCCGATATCGGTACGCGCCTCGTCCGTGCGGTAAAAACGATCAAACAGATGCGTAAGCTGCTCTTGGCTTAATTCCTTTGTATCGTTTGAAACCGTGAGTACCACAAAATGATGTTCACAGCAAAGAGACAGCGTTATTATCTCACCTGTACCATGAGATAGGGCATTATCCAGCAGAATAGAAACAAGTTGGCGAAGTTGATTTGGATTTCCTTCGACCGTTAGTCCGTTTTCAATATTTGAATTTATTTGCTTTCCTTTTTCAAAAGCAAGCGTTTCAATAGGGAGAACCTCCCCGTTTACTAAATTTGAAAAATCAAGAATTTCTTTCGGTATTTCTCTGTTTTCGGCTTTGGAAAGGAAAAGAAGTTGTTTCACAAGGTCTGACATACGCTCATTTTCATAATCAATGTTATCAAGCCATTCACTTTCTCCGGTTTCACGCCTTAACAGTTCGCTATTTGCAGAGACAACCGCTATTGGTGTTTTAAGCTCATGACCCGCATCGGACACAAATCTTTTTTGTCGCTTGTCATTTTCTTCAAGAGGGCGGACTATCCGCCGCGCAATAAATATGGAAATTACAAATAAAAGAATTAACGCTAAAGAGCCAATTATAAGCATCTGACGAAAAAGCCGCATTTGATTATTGTTATTAATCGTTCCGTCAATCATAGCAACAAGTGTGTATTCTTCCCGTTCTTCAACAATATATGTCATGTTGCCTGATTTACCGCTATTCTTTCCTTTTTTTAGAATCGATGACGCAATTTGTATCAAAGATTCTTCGCTTTGGAGAGCGTTATTGCCGTTGTTTATATTAAGGACTTCGCCGCTTTTGGAATAGGCAACAGAGTAGAAGGTCGAAAGCCGGAATTGCGGTTCATTTTGTTGGGGTCTTTCGCCAAAGGGTCCGCGTGGCGCATTAAAATCCGAAGGTCTGTTATCGGATTCGCTATCAGGTCTTGTTCCGTCTTCATGAGGTGAAGGCTGCTCTTCAAGTGAAAATCTTTCAGCATATGTTTTCAACATCTCACGATTTTCACGGTTAATTGCCATACGGTTTGAAAGATATATCGTAATCAATGTGACAATCATTAAAGTAAGAAGAGAGAACACAACTGTAAAAACGATCTTTCTCCTCGTTTTATCAAACATCCTTACACCTCAATTCATATCCTATTCCGCGCAGTGCTTTTATTTCACATCTTGATCCTACAAAAGCAAGTTTCTTCCTTACAAAAGATATATATACTTCAACATTATTATATTCGGAATCACTCTCATACCCCCAAATTTTGAGCGCGATCTGCTCACGGGTAAGCACTTGCCCCTGGTTGGCAATGAAATATTCAAGTATGCGGAGTTCCTTTTCGGCAAGTCGCACGCTCTGCCCATTTTCACACTTGAGTGTAGCATTTTTAACATCTATTTTCAAATCCTCATAAGTTAAACTTCCGTCATTTGTCGGCATGTTGCGACGACCAAGCGCACGAAGCCTGGCAAGCAGTTCCTTTGTCATAAACGGTTTAGTTAGATAATCATCAGCACCGCTGTCAAGTCCCTCGACCTTATCGTCAAGTTCACTTTTAGCAGTAAGCATAAGTATCGGCGTGCGTATACCGGATGCCCGTGCTTTTTTGGCAACATCATATCCACTCAATCCAGGCATCATCACATCAAGAACACACAAATCGTAAATGTTACTTTCTATCTCATAAAGCGCATCTTCGCCGTTATCTACAGAGGTAACTTCATATCCTTCCTGGCGCATAATCTCACACAACGCACGATTCATTCTTTTTTCGTCTTCTGCAAGTAATACTTTCATTTAATCAACCTCCGTCACGTATTATATTATATAGGTCAACATTGAAAAAAGATTGAATATTACTTTTTGTTGTTAAACATAACTATAAAATTCAGTAGTATCCCAATTTAATACTATTTCAAAAAAGGGCAAAGTCAATAGACTCGCCCTTTATATGCTTCGTTGTCTATTATAATAACACGATGGTAGCACCCTGTCAATTTTTTCGTTATACTGCTGACCCATCGGGCTTTTGTGTTTTTAGTGTTTTCTTTTGCATTTTTACCCTATACATACTCACGCCGCAGTTACCCGGTCGGCGTTCAAAGAATTCTGTCGGCAGCATATGAATATAATCTTTGCTGAAATTTGTGTTGCCAAAATAGGCGTCAAAATTCATTTGCGGCAGGATTACCCAATCGGAATCAGCGGTTCTATTTGCAATATAAAAAGAAAGTAATGTATAATGTGTGCCAAAATCTTCTTCATACCATTTACGCCGTTATGAATTTGTTTTGCACATATGTTCTTTTGTTTTTCGTGCCTGTACCCGGTCAAAGAGATCCTGCTCTATGATCTTCGGATAGTCCTCGGAACCGTGGTAACAACTGGCATTGTTTCACTCCTTTTTGAAAAAAAGTATATCGCAAATGATTTGGCTTTACAAGAATAAAAGAATAAAATACGAGTGGTCATAACTCAAATCCGTTATGACCACTCTAAATGTGCCGACGGTTGAAATAGGATTTAAAGATAGGCCGTAAGCAGAGTCAAAGATTATAATATTCA